>CAZJOD010000143.1:0-9435 GCA_964547525.1 uncultured Clostridiaceae bacterium | reverse complement strand
CGGATCGGATTTGAAGAAATTCAGAAGTCAAGAAGCAGTAAAAAACACATAAAAATATTTTAAATAATTAAGTGGCTGTATATTATTATATATAGCCACTTTTAAATTTTAATATGATTTTACTGTAATAATTCGCTTACTTCGAACCGGATTTGGAATCAATCGATTTGGTTTGGTTTTCGATGTTGCAGCATATGGTACTCCGGTTTAATGTTCGTTGTCTTAACTCAAAACGATTGTATATTGTTTTGTCGGCTTAACATAATTTTTTTAAAAAAAGTGTTGTAAAAATAATATTCTGTGTGGTAAAATTATACTAGAACTTGAAAATTCAACATGAAATAAAATTTATAAAAAGTAAATTTCCACTATTTTAAGAAAGGAAAGTAATTGATTAAATATAAACAAAATTTATGCAAGGAAGGTATTATAGATGGTAAATAAAAAATTTTTATTCGAGCCTGAGAAAGGAATTGTTTGTGATTTCTTAGCAATTTTAAGTCTTTCTACACGCTTTGAGAATATTGAAGATGCTTATTCAGGTTTGGATATAAGTATTGATCATAATATAAAAGAAGCTTATTCGAGAATTTATTCTTTTATAAAAAAAAATAATCGAGGTATTAGTTTGTTTTTTGATCCGGGAGATAATGGATCTTTTTTTACCAATCTGTTTACAGTTGATATAATGAATGCAACTTCCATAGATGAATTATTAGATAAATTTGTAATATATGACCTTGATAAAATGTCAATTGCACTTTTATCACATTATGATATAAAAAATAATTTTTCAAATATATTTTATGAGTTTTTAATACAAAATAAGTTTCAATTAAGAGAATTTTTAAATGGTATAAATATGTCACCTGAAGCAAAATGGGACTTTATGACGTTTGTAGAAAATCCGGGTGTAATTATTAATGAATTAAATAATGCTTTAAGAAGTATTGCTAAAGAAGTCGAAAGAGAATATAACATTAATAAAGAGTTATTAAATAGATATTATAAAATTGTAAAAGACAATTTTGAAAAACATGGAGAGGATATTATAAAAAGTAAGAGCAATGTTTACGATAAATTGGTAGATTCAAATTATGAAAAGGTTACTTTTATAGTTACAATATTCTCACCATATACAATACAATTCAAGTCCACAAATCGAATGCTTAATGTATACCTTGGATATGAATTTGAAAAAGGTTTAAAAGTGATTGATGAAATTAAAATGGATGAAACCTTGTTTTTTAAATCTTTTACCGATAATACAAGATTGGGTATAATAGAAGTTATAAAGAGAAAAGAGCTATATGCCAGCGAGATTAGCGAGCAGCTTGGATTACCTTTATCATCATTATCACATCATCTTGATATATTATGTTCAGCAGGTATTGTAAATAGAAGAAACGAAGGAAAACGTATTTATTATAGCTTAAAACACGATACGCTTATGGATTTGGCAACTAAGCTATTGAAAAAAATAATATCATAATTGAGAAGGGAGAAAAATTATGGAACAAAATTGTATCGAAAAACAAGTAACAAAAAAGGATTGGCATATGCCAAGTATGGAAGTGGTCACATCCGAAGAACTAAAAAAGTTGATTTATGCAGGAGCGTGTTCCAGCTATTCTACATGTGAAGTAATATGGATTAGAGCTAAATAATGAAGTTAAAAAAAAGAGAAGCTTTAGAGGAGATATCACTCGGTAATGATGATGGCAGCGTTTTTTTTGATAGTGAGACTGGAAATACATATGTTCTTGACGATATAGCCGTAAATATTCTATCTTTTTTTAATACTGTCAATGAACCGGAAAAAGTTATTAATATGCTTCAAGAGATGTATAATGAAGATAGCAACAAAATTAAGAAAGATTTTTATATTTTTCTTGATCAACTTATAAAAGAAGGGCTTCTATGTGTCGAGGAGAAAAATTGATTATGATTAAAGCTGCATACATAGAAATCACTAACAGATGTAATCTTAATTGTCTATACTGTTATAATGCATCGGGATTATCTATCAAAACTGAGGAATTATCAGCTGAAATTATCGAGGATATAATATTGGCCATAAATCGACAAACCGGATTGAGGGACTTTGAAATATCGGGAGGAGAGCCCTTAATGCATTCGGATTGGAGTAAGGTTTTGGATGTGATGGAGAAGCTGAAAGACTTCTCCTTTTTTATAGTTACTAACGGTATAATAAGAGATGACAGGCTATATAATCTTTTAGAAACAGAAGACCGGTTTAAAGTACAGTTTAGTATAGACGGTGCTGATGAGTGGAGTCATTCGAAAACCAGAGGAAAAAATAATTTTATAAAAGTATTGAATAATTTGGCTTCTTTCAAGCACAAAAATATTCCTGTTATAAAAATGGTTGTATCAAAATATAATATGAATCAAATAGAAGAATATTTTAAGCTTGCGTTGGAATACGATAGTAAACCTGCATTCGCCTTTGCAGAAAAAATGGGACTTGCAGTTGATAATTGGAATGATTTGTATCTAAATGAATATGAAAAGCTAGATGTTATTGAACAAATAGAAAAGATGCAAAACAAGTACAACATAAAAACAAAACCACCGTATGCGACATACAAATGTCCTTTATTGGATGAATCGGAAGCTATAGGTGTTAGTATAAAATCTAACGGAAGCATTCAACCATGTCAGATATTTTATGATCCACAATTCTCATTGGGTTCGGTTTACAACCTTGATTTTAATACTATAAAAATAAGTATTGATCAATTAAGGAAAGAACTAATAAATTGGCAAAAGAAAGACTTTGGTTGTGAAAAATGCATAAACCGTGAATATTGCCATAAAGGTTGTCCTGCAGAAGTGTTTATGCATTTTAACAGCTTTGATTCGGCTGATGGAAGTTGTAGTTTTAGGAAACTTCAGACTGCAAAAATAAATATACTAAGTTTATTAAAAAATAGAAAATAAACTCTTTATTAATATAGGGTTAATATGATAAAAAAATATATTTGTTTGCCATATCGGACAACTCATTATAAAATAATAACTGATTGTAAGCGATTGATAAGAGATATCGGATTATTGTACGGGCAATATTTACATAATGAATCCGATAGGAATTTTATAGAAATAAATATTCTAAAAAAAGATCGGAATATGTATATTTTTATATATGCCGATAAAACATTATTTACTGATAATCCGTTGCAATTAATAAAAAATATACTTTTTGAAAACCCTTTTTTTAGTTCCGAAGTAATAGCATTTCATGGTGCGGCTATAGAACATGATGGCAAAGCTTATGTTTTCCTTGCGCCGACTACGAGTGGAAAGACCACGCTTACAAGTTATCTTACAAATAAAGGTTTTAATTATATAACAGATGATTGTGTAATAATCAACAAAAATAATTATAACATAATACCGAGTATAACACCGATTCATCTTCGCGAAGGCGGTTTGCAGGTTTTAAAATCTTATCGCTGCGAACCGGATAGCATTTGCTATATAAATAATAAGACAATAAAAAGGTATGTTTATAATCCGACAAATTACATTTTATGTCCAACACCTATTAAAAATATATTTTTTTTGTATCGTAATAAGAATGAAAACAAAATAATTAATATAAAAACCCCCGAAACCACCACAATGTTGATAAAATCATTAATTACCACTAATCAGATAACCTTTGAGCATATTAAAACTGTTTCAAAACTATCTTCAATTAATTGTAAAAAAGTGTTTTACAACGATATGGATTATATTTATAATTATATCTGTAAGGAATCAGAACATGAACAATAAAATTTTTTCAACTGTATTGAAAAGAAAATTATCTGAAGATAATGAATTGACAATCAATGTATCCGGTATAAGTATGATGCCTACTATACTAAGTGGAGACAAACTGATTATTCAAAGTTTTCACAATTATCATATAGGTGATGTATTGGTGTTTTTTTATGAAAAAAACAAGTTGCTTGTTCATAGACTTTTAAAGATAAACAATGCCATTTATTACTGTAAAGGAGATAATTCATTCCGTATTGAACAAATAAGTAGCGATCAAATAATAGGAAAAGTTGTATATATAGTCCGTAACAATGAAATGCTCGGGTTACCTGAAACGGATGAAGATTTAATTAATATGTCATATTTGGTAAACGAAGAATTCACACGGTGTGGTTATGACATAACAAGAACAAAACAAAGTAAAATATATCGTGAATATGAACAAAAATACTTATGATAGAATACTAAAGGAGGTTAAATGCTCATCGATAAAGAAAAACAATTATGCCTAAAAATCTTTAATAGTGAACCTTACGATTACTTACTTCCTTTAGTAGATTGGGATAAAGTATATCAATTATTATGCAGTCAAAGATTATTCGAGTATGGATATCGGTTGATTAACAAATACATTCCCGATACAAATAAAAAAAAATTAAAGATGGAATATATAGTAAGGACATTAAAACGAAAACAATACATAAATGAAGTTAAGAAAATTGCAAATAAACTATATGATAATAAAATAAGATTTATATTGGTAAAAGGTCTTTCTTTTTCAAATTATATATATCAAGATATATATATGAGGGAGACTTCGGATATTGACTTACTTGTTTATGAAAAAGATATATTAAAAATAGACGGTTTACTCAGAGAAATAAAATACATACCCATAAGAAATGGAATTACTTTTACTTCCCCGGTATATAAAGGTTATAAGCCTCCGAATAATTTAGAAGTATTCGACTATATATTACAAGAAGAAAATTTAAATTTTTCTGTTGAAATACAACGTTTTATTCACGGAGTATTTAAAAATGAATATATCGCTGATTTTTTTGAAGATACCGACCGGTTAGATATTGACGGTTGTTTGATAGAGATTCTGTCATTAGAAAATAACTTTATACATCTTATAACAAATACGTATATAAATTCACATGTGGTTAACGCTCCGATATTAAAGACAGCTCATTTAAGAGATTATGTAGACATAAAAGAATTCTTTGCACGGTATTTAAAAATATTAAATTGGGATTACATTATTAAAAAAGTAAGAAAGTATGGGATAGAAAATACATTTTTAATTGTATTAAATGAGGTAAATGAAGTGTTCGGCAATACTATCCCGATGAATATTATTGACAGATTTTATAATGAAAGGTCAAATCACTGGTATGAAAATGTAGCAATTCCGGTTTGGAAAAGTTCTATAATTGATATGATGTTTAATCCAAGCAAAAATGAATCTTCAGAAATAATATTTGAAAAATCATATTCTACGATTAATCCTAATTATAATTTACCTGTTAATGTAATAAATAATTGTGCATGTTTTAATTTTATTGATGAAAAATACGGGAAAGAAAGATTTAAATATTCTATACATAGTTATGAAAATGTTCTTACCCTTACTTTAAAGTTAACCGATAGAGAATTTTTTAATTCTTTTGATATATCGATAATATTTTTAGTTAGGGACAAAATAAATGGAATACATGAGACTCATTTTACAGTTTTTTTTGATAAAGCGTTTAAATGCTTATATAAGAAACAAGAAGTCTTTTCTCATATTATTATTGAGGAATTAAGAAACGAAGTTGTAAAAGTGTCGGATAGTGATATTCAACTACAAATACCATATGATTTCATATCGGATGATTTGACTAGAAGTGGTGATAGAAAATTAAGCTATAAAATACAGCTTAGGGAGAATATTCAAGGCTTAATTAAACAGTCTATAGATGAATTAGGATATAAGGAATATGCACCAAAAGTAATAAGATGTTAGCACCGGTACAAAAAATGCCCATATTGTCATTTTGACAATGACTATGTATATACTTCACAACATTTTTTATGTAGTAATTTTATATATGGAGCAGTTTATCACACTGGAGTATTATACATAAATAAATAAAAATAAAGAGGGATTTACATGATCAAAAAATTGCATTCTACTGTTATAATTTTTATTGTTATTATAGTATTTTCGGTGTCTTGCGGGAGAAATAATTCAAACTTGTATAGTACATCATATACGGAAAAAGATACTTCTGAGAATGGTATGTCATTTTATACCGATGAACCTATTAAGATAATATATACATCGGATTATTTTTGGGGTGCAGCAAGTGTTAACAGTGATGCCATGACTATAAATTACATAAATTTATCTGAGTTATGCAAAAAAGAATTAGGCTTTCCTGTCAAATTTATAAAAATTGATTGTCCTTCTGATGTATATAATGCATATGCTCTTTACATGCAATCGAATCAACCGGCGGATTTAATATTTCCGAGTAAAGTTATAGATCCATTTAATAATTCTAATCGTTATTGGGAAGATAAATATCTCGATGAAGGACTATATATGGACTTATCGCCATATTTAGATAGATTTTGTCCACAAGCTATAATCAATTTTAACAGCTTTCCTTATATAAAAGATAACTTTGTTAGAAACGGTAAAACATATGCTTTATATGCGGGTATACCTGATATATCCACTATAGCGATATTGATTAGAAATGAAATTTTAGAAAAAACAAACATTGATATACATAATATTAATAATATGAACTTGTTGTTTGATTTTATGGATGACTTATATCAGGGGAAAGAGCCACCATATGAAACAAATAAGATATGGGTATCATGGTGGACATTATTAAGTTATGCTATATATAATTCCAATTATTACACGATGGATTTTTGTAAAGACTTAGTATTTGATATTAATGATCCTTATTATAAGCCATACCTTATTGAAGATACAGATATAATTGATTATTTTTTTGAAAAGTTTTCAGAATTTTTTAATCGTTCATATTTCACTACATCTCTTTACAGTGGGTTAGAGAAATTAGATGGAAAGCAGGATATAGTTATGGTTGAGTGGGATCCAACCAGAACAAAATTATACACAAGAGAAACAATGGACGAATATGATAATATATTCAATAAATATTCTATAGTTCTTTTAAATGATCATAATACTGTAATTAACAAGTTTAATACAATCCTTCCTGTTATGGTTCCCGCAACAAGTACACAACCTGAAAAAGCATTAATATTTATGCAATGGCTCATGACAGATAAAGAAGCTGCAGATATACTTACATTCGGATCGCAATTGTTTAGTATAAAGCATTATAGATACGCAATAGACGGTACAATAATTCCGGAAAAGTCAAATACTATATACGGTTTTTACAACCTGATTGCTAATTTTTCTGACAAAGCGTTTTTATTTGGTAATAGAGATTTTAATATAATTGATGAATACAAAGAGATGACATTTAGAGCAAAATATCCGTATCTTTATAAAATTATAGATGCTCAAAATAATTATTTTGTTGAGATTCAAAAATTTTTCATGAATGAACCATTTAGAACTCAAAACGTAACAAGACATACTTATCTAAGAAAAACTATAGAGGAATTAATATTAAAATTAAATCAAAATAGCAATATGAATGCAGGATTGGCTCAGATAGGATTATATGATGTTATTGATCCTGTAAAATACAGAGAAGCACTTATAGATGCTATACATAAAATAATTGGATGACAGTAAGATTATAATCTAAAAACAGAGATATTCATCACAATTAGAGGTAAAAACAATGACTTTACGAAAAATACTATCATTTATTATGGTACTAACTTTAATCATTACCCTATGTTTGGGGTGTGAGAAACAAAGTAAAGACCCGGCTACATCAACATTGGAAAAGAATAATCATCTATACAGCGATTTGGAATATGAAGAAATATCAATCGCTGTACCTATTGAAAGTGATAAAGAAATCATGGATTCTATAGTTATTGAATTGAATAAAATGACAATGATGAAAATTAATACAAAAGTAGAATTTGTTTATATGAAGCGTGAAATGCTTCAGTATGATATTCTTTTTCAACTAAACAGTGGGAATAGCGATATTGTTTATTGTAATAATAGTTCTTTAGGAAGAAAATTCAATGATAATAGCTTACCATATTTGGTATCTCAAGACTTAGTGAGAGATATATCGGGAATGTTACCTGTATATGCACCTGCTTTGAATAAAGCTTTCAATGAAATGAATTATTTAGACTATATGAGAATAGATAAAGGAATATATGGAATACCTATATATTGGCCGGTTACAGATATGCCCATTGCATTGGTAAGAAAGGAACTTATATCAAATGATACTAAAATAGAATCATTTGATGATATTTATACTTTACTTGTAAATACCGATTTAAAAGGGAAGAAGTATAATCTTTATTCTACATTAGGAGACATAATACAAATTCTTGCTAACATTAATGATTATTATACAATACCTTCGAATTCAAATAACGGTTATATATATGATAGGAAAAAAGACAATATTCTAAGATTTGAGGATACCAATATTATTAATGAATTAAGTAATTATATTTCATATTATGATACATATGGTGTGAATTCAAACTATACAAGAGCAATTAACGATGGAAATACCGGTGTTATACTTACTACTGCCATATATTATATGAATACAAGCATCGAAAATTATGAATTTGATTATTATCTTCTTTATAAGGGAAAAAAATTTCAATACTCATTCAAAAATGTTTTCTGTATGGTTGTATCTGCTGGATCTGGTAATAGCGAAAGAGCTTTGATTTTATTAGACTATTTATATAGTGATAAAGAGGCATATGACTTAATTACATATGGAAAATATGGTGAAGATTATGTAATAAGAAATGGTATCTATGTTGTAGCAAATCCTGTGAGTTTGATGAATATATTTAATCCTTTGCTAATATCACTTCAACAGCCAAATAATTCAACTTATAGAATATCATTAAAAGAATATCTTGATGGCGTATATATACCAAATTATTTAAAAAATTTATATAATGATTATGAGCTCTACAAGAAATATAATGAAATGTTATATAACACCAAAGATCAATTTAAAATTAGTGAAAGAGAAGAAATCATACTACAGTATTCAATAGCAGCAAATAATAAAGATCAAATAAGAGGAGCTTTTGAAACCATGTTGTTAAAATTAGAAAAGACTACCAACCTGAGTGAAGATCTATATTATGCTATACAAAATTTGACAAATTAGGGCATTAAAGAAATTGAGTTTCCCAGACCCAGTTCCATGAAAGGATAAAGGTCTAATTGTTCGGGCTTTATATTTCGTAAAAATTCCCCGAGACGTTTGCGGATACGTCGTTTGAACATGTCTTTTCAAGTGCAATGGCCATACATAGTGAAATAAAGAAAAGGCAATACATCTCGGAAACAGATATCAATTAATTAAAATTTGATTACAAATAATGACATAATATAGCATATTATATTAATGGATTTTTTGCATTTTTATATTGAATCTGACGTAAAAGTGATATCTTTATGGATTGAAC
>CAZJOD010000142.1:0-9452 GCA_964547525.1 uncultured Clostridiaceae bacterium | reverse complement strand
AGCTGTTTTAGTTTTTTGTTATGCAATACCGACGAGTGGCGTTACTTGGACGTTTGATAAAATATTCACCCTAATAATTATGGTTTTTTGTGGTATACCGGTCTTTTTCGGGCTATTTCTTATATACGCCGCTATCACCTTTTTCACAACAGAAGGCCTTGAATTTATGAATGTTTTAACCGACGGTGGACGGGAGTTTGGAACATATCCATACTCGATTTACGGAAATGGAATACTCAAATTTTTGACCTTCATTGTCCCACTTGCGTTAATACAATACTACCCATTGCTGTATATAATAGGCAATACAAACAACGTTTTAAATATGCTATCACCTTTTGCAGGCCTTTTATTTTTACTGCCGTCATATGCATTATGGCGTTTTGGGTTGAGTCGATACAAATCTACAGGTTCGTAAATATAATTTCATTTAATACATTAAATAAGGATTCTACTGTGTAAGATGCTTGTCATGGCTGTTCTCATCTATTTGTTGTTTATTTATAACAACAAAAAAAAGATAATAAAGGAAAATTTATAAGGTGATGCAAAAGATAAGAAGATAAAAAATGTACCCAACCATATAACTACAGATCGCTAAAATTTAACAACATAATCTGTCGTATTGTGTTAAATTATGTCGATATATTGCACTTAGTTGATAACCCGCCCCTATTATTTCCCTATTCTTTTTGACCTGCAGGTTAGTATCCTGATACAATGAACACGCTAATATGAGATCAAGTATAATTATGTAATAGAAATAACTTTTGCAGCTTTATCATAATCTAGCCCGGATTTGCGCAGCTATATTATTCAAATAGTCACGAGGTTGGGTTTTAGGTAACGGGAGATTATCAGGATACATCAAAAGCAATCCATCTTCAGTATATCTTGGGAATAAGTGAAAATGTACATGGAAGATTTCTTGTCCTGCTATTTCACCATTATTCTGCACAATGTTTAGGTTTGAAGTATTAAATGCTGATTGTATAGCCCGCGAAACTTTCACAATTGTACAACCGATATGTCCCATCGTTTCTTCTTCCATCTCAAATATAGAGGATACATGGCGTCTTGGAATAACTAACACATGACCAACGTTCGCTTGTCGCAAATTCATAAATGCAAAGGTATGCTTATCTTCGTAGACCATACTACATTCTTCTGAGCCGGTAACCATCCGGCAAAAAATGCATTGCCGTTTGATTGTCATTCTATGATTAACCGATTCTTTTAACCGGTCATCAGTAAGAGTTGCAAGCTCTACCAAAGCTTTATATGGGTCACCCGGAATGTTGAAGTATTCACTAAAAGCAGGTTCAGTCTTTATGCCTTTCGTTTTAAGCAGCCATATTGCATTGGCTGCTTCCTTTCCAAACAATTTTAACAGCCTGTCTTCTACTACCATACAAATATATCTATTTTGTAGTTTAGTCGGGACAGGTTGACCGAAAACTTCTATGATAAAATTTTCAAATTCAAAACTACATATGATGCTCTGAACACCATTAATCTGCTTTTTTCTTACTGTAAAATCTTTTAAATGCGTATAGGAGTTAATCTGCTCCAAAAATTCCCTTTCATTGTAAACTTCGCAGATAATCCCTAAATCATTGTTTGATGTATATATACCTAATGGAATAGTACCAACAGCAATAGGATTAAATCTGTTCAACTTCTCCGGTATATTTAATTGAAGTAATACACAATAAGCCTCTCGTTGCTTATCTGAGCCCTCCTTAAGATATATAATGTTATCCCTTATATGCTGCATAATTAGAATCCTCATTATTAATTTTAAATTCCTATGTAAATCTATGTATCCATAAATCCACATATTATTCTAAATAATTCGCTCTGCTTTAGGTAGTCTTTTTTGTATCTTTCTATATTTCCATAGTGCAATCATATATTTGCATACAGCCCTCACGGGCTTCTTTGTCCTAAATATCGGCATGAGAAACATCCGGCGGATACAATGTGTGTGCCATACTGCCATATGATGCGCTGATATTCATTTGAAAATTCCGTTTGATTCGGGTCGAAAAACATTGTCTCATCACCTAGCGCAAAAAACATCCCTGACAGCTTCCAGATAGCCATAGCCATATAGATTATCAGGCTGCAGGTAGCTGGTTTCAGTCCATTCATTCCAGCTGTTTATGGTAATCAACGGTGGTTGGTCGGAATGTGCATCAGCATACTCCCTGGCTTTTTCCAATGCCATTTTAAAATTTTCAGGAGTATTGTTCTTGACGATTCCGCGGCGAAACGCCTGAAATCTGGGATTGTTATCCCATCCTACGCTAATGTGCGGGAAATACGGCATATCATATGTATTTTCAATGCGTTTCCATTCTTTTAACACGTCTTTTATAATCTCATTGTAATCTCTGTCAATATTGACGAAGTGCACAAACTGATAGTGGCTAATACTGTCATATCCAATATGATTAATCAAATCTACAGCTGTAACTTTGGTGCCTCCGTCTACACCGCTCAAATTAAGATTCTTCTCTCCCCATATAGTCATCTGTAGATGGAGCCCGGGTAATCCTTTTTCAACGGCACGTGCTTTAAGCCATGAGAATGCATCTTTAGTTTCTTCAAAGCCGCCTAATCCCCTCATTAGGGTTTTAAGATCATATATCATAAAAACAGGTTTACCATCAATCGTATAATATGAAGGATGCTTAAAGTATTTTTCAATCAGTCTATCCGATATTTTTTCAAACTCTTCTCTGTTAACCGCTCCATCCCATATAACATTTTCAGGATCATCGGCGATCCTTATATCCCATATATTTTTCACATCATGGTTTGCCCACATTAAATAAAATTTGACTCTGTCATTGTTTTTAGCTTTTAAATAACCGTCATTCAAGCAGTTTTCAAGAAAAGGCCTTTTATCATACCAATACCAGTCATAAATAAAAACATTCACACCATGGTCTGCCGCTGCATTAATCTGCATTTCCATTACATATGGGTCAGCTTCATTGACATAACCCCATACCGGTTTTCTTGGCCAGTTGTGCCCTTCAAATTTTTTTACAGAATTTTTTACACTTTGCCACTCCCCCATGCCTTCCGGCCAAAACATCCTGGTTCTAGGCTCATTACCTGTATATGCAGGCCAGATATAAGCTGCAACATCATATCTTTTATTCATAATCAAATTCCCTCCATAAAAAAGAGCTATATTGTTAAAAGTGATTTTATTATTTTATTCCTTCCGCTGCTTTTGTACAGTACCATCATGGTTTCATTTCCTATTTTAAAGTTTTCCTTACCACTTCCCGTCCTTCTCGCTCAGCGCGAACGGTAAATCCGCATTTTTCATACATTTTCAGAGGACCTCTAAAGTCATGATCCGATTCAACAAATTCCTTATTTATATAGGCTTCCACATAGTCAATACCCTCATTTGCAGCATCAGTACAAACACGCTCCAACAATTGCGTAGCAATGCCCTTTCTCTGCATTTCCGGTGTTATCATAAAACAAAATACAGACTTCACTTTAATACCCTCAGGATACACTTCTATCGGCCAGTATGACCGAAGATAGTTGACACAGGCTTGGCAATTTGCATTGGCATTACACCATCCCACAATCTCGTTACCGTGATAGGCAAGATAGCCCTGTATACTACCAGTGCGTATATACTGTATGGCACGTCTTCTTCTTTCCTCTCGGGTTGGGAACCAGTGTGTTTCCCCATTTGCATAAGCATCATCGCTACGCCATGTCACACAGTAGCATTTTCGATCGTCAATATTGACGTCATGCGGTGTGACGTCAAAAAAATGTGCATAACTCTCCGCAAGGTCAGGGGTCAATTTTTTTATTGTAATATTCATATAAAATGGTCCTTTCATTTTTAACCGGAGTACAGGGCGAGTGCCATTCATACTGTCTTAGTTCGACAGATAGCCTAACAGATTACCCACCACATCATAAGTAAAATAACCGTCAGCAAAGTCACCACATCCTCCAATATCTATACCGGTTTCATTATAAAAGTCTTTTAATCTCATATGATATAAACCGCGAATATTATATTTATCCGTCAAATTAATCATGACTTAGCACCAATCGTCCGGTAAGGGTGGACAACTCACCTCGGTATTATCTTTGAGAATATATGAGCGGTTTGCAGCTATACACTCTCCAGCTTTGCTATAATCTTTGCAAAATCAATACAAAACTGCATATCCTTTGTACCAAGCTTGACTTTATAGTATTGCTTTATATCATTGACCTTTGAAACCCTTTCCAGCATTTCTTCAGCCGTTGTATTTGCCACATCATTAACTGATTTATATCCTGCATCAAAAAAGCTTTTAGCGGCAACCGCTCCTACACCATTAATCCTGACAAGATTACAAAGTGAAATTAATTCCTGTGCTTTATCAGTTGAAACTAATATTTTTTGAGTAATCTCATTTATATCTTTGAAAGAAGAATAAAAGTCATAATAGTCTCTTGAGGATTTAATCCCTGCATCCGTCAATGAGTTTATCGTTTCCACATCAACTTCAGGGAAATCTTTGAGTAAGGTTGTCTTTGGCTCAATGCTTCCGATTTCCCGCTTTAGAATTGTAAGGTAATCTTTCGATAAACCTGACTTTTCAGAAAATGCAGTAAGCTTCTGAATAGTTGACAGAGCATTCTTTAATTCGGATAAATTTTTAATTTGACAGCTATGTATTGCATCAAAGCTAGAATCCATATCTTGATGCAATATTTTTCTGCTTGGCAGTATATATTGATTTTTTAAGATTTCTTTATATGCATCAATGGAAATCTTACTTAAATCCGGTGAATAACCCATCGGTATTAACTCCTCCTTTAATTAATGCCCATTTTTCTTTTCCTTCTTTTTCTCCCGCCTTTTTTCATATTTAAGCCGTTCCAATTCCTCACGTTTTTCTTTGAATACCTTTCTATTCTCCGGTTTTTTAGTTACATGCCCAAGTTTAGTCGCTTGCTGAGCTTTTGTTCCAACACCAAAAAAACAAAGTTTCTTTTTGATCTTTCGTTGAAGCCATTTGGGATTTATGCGTTTTTCTGATTCAACTTAAACTATAACGGCTCTGCTAAATATAAACTTATAGTAGTTCTCGAGAATAAAAGCATATACCTCATAATTCTTTAGCTGAGTACCAAATATAGTCCTCGAAGTTTCACGCAGCCCACATTCAAGCCTTTCAAAGACTCCAACCCAAAAAGGGTCCTCAAAATAGACCGTCAATTTAACATTATTTTTACTTCCTCCTGTTAATTTGTTTTAAAGAGAACGGACAACCCCAGGAGGGCAGGTTACTGACAGGAAATCCTGCATCCGGACTACCAACCGGATCGTGTTTTTATCTCTCTGCACTAATTATAATAAATTTTGCTTAAATGAATCAACCTTTCTATATTTATACTCCCCTTAATTTTATAGGCGCATATAGATTCATTTGATGGTAACCAAGACCTTCTTTAATTTCGTCATCAACGTAAATCATGTGTCCCATTAGTTCACGGTCGTTGTCAATAATAAAATTTGTACTTTCAAGCCATTTCTCTGTCTTTTTTCTCACCCTGTTGTGGCTTTCGCCGTCACCATCTACACTGACCGCAACTGCATACAACCCACCGGTATATTCGATAATATCATACGGGTGAGTATCGGCTTGTGTCACATCATCCTTAAGTGCCCAAATCCATGCGGCTTTTCCGTCTTTTCCATATAAAAAATCGGGAGAGTTAAAAATAACAGGTTTGAATAAATGATTGTGTGCTTCTTGCCACGGCCCGAAGTCTCCGCTGAAAAGTTCTTCAAATGTCATAAGCCCTGATGTTACCGCTTTAAATTTGGGTATTCTGACTATCATAATGTCAGGTACCTTGTTGTCCAGTTTCTCCGTGACTTTCAGCAAGCGATTAACCGTTGATGGATTGCCATTATAGTCTACATTAACAATTTGAGTTTCAATTTCTTTTGCTTTTTCATATAGAAGCTTAATATCGGATTCTTTGCCAAAATCGGCTTGTTCGATTTGGTGGATAAATTCTAAAACAATTTCTTTTAGTTCTTGCAAAAGTGAGACTTCTTCATCAATATCATCAACCTTTTTGCCCAACACTTCTAAAACAATCTCGGAACCTGATGTATTGAATATCCTCACAATATCTTTAATGCTGATATTTAGTTTGCGTAAAATCAATATTTGCTCCAGTCGTTTTACCGCTTCATCATTATACATTCTGTAAGCGTAATCATCGCTACGAATACTTTTTATCAATCCCATGTCTTCATAATAACGGAGCGTTCGGGCTGATACTTTATATTTAGCTGATACATCCTTGATTTTAATTAACTCATACATAAAATTACTCCTCACCATAATTATGAGCATATTGTAAACTATTCCTCAACGGCAGAGTCAAGAGTTAAATTAATTTTTTTATATTCCTCTCCCGAATAAATTTAATCCTTCTGATAACATCAAACCTAATCACTTAAACCTCGGCAAAACATATAAATGTTTCCACCGGTATTTTCAAATAAATTTATTTAATACTTTCTCAATGAAATTCAATGCCAGAGGAAGTTGGCCTTCCGCATCGGGATGTAATTGATCTTGCATATAGCACAAGTGCTCTTCACCGAAAATATCCAACCCGTTTACGTAATAAATGTTTTCATCATGATATTTTTTAAACTTTTCAACCATTTGACATAAGATAATGCGCATATCCATAAGACATAGATTGCTTATACCTTTTTTTGTTTCGCGAGGAGGATTAATTATAGGAGATATGACCACAATGGGTGTTAAAAGATGTTTTTCTCTTATGGTCTCAATTAAGCCTATTGCACACGGTTCAAAACTTCTGTCCGACAGTCTGCCGTCTACGCAATTTATACCAAGCTTAAGCGTGATAATATCGGCAGGCAGATCCCTTATAACTTTTCCCATCATGGGATCAAGTATGCAATTCCCTCCGAATCCCAAATTGGTAAGATGCAAATTTTTAAATCGGGAAACTAAGGCCGGCCAGCTTGTTGACGGAGTTTTGGCACGTACCGAATGGCTGATGGAACTTCCGTAATGCACCCATCTTTTTTGATTTACATATGTCTTTCGTATAACGGAACCTTCTTCCACAGAGATATTCTTTATCATACACGGAACACCTAGTGTAAGCCATATGGTAATATTTTTCATTCCTTCCGGTAACTTTTTAAACATATATTGTTTTGTCGATTCGTCCAACAATACTTCTTCAACAAGTTGATCATCCGCATAGAAATCGAATTTTTGATTGGGAAAAGTTTCATGCAGACTGATTTTCACATACTTAGTATTACTTGTAAAACATAAACGAACACCTGATGGAGCCATGCCTTGAGTTTTAATGTTTAAAAAAGGGAATAATTCAAGCTTGTCAAATTTAATTCTCCAAGGAGCGAAAAAATCCTTTTCGCATTGAACAGACACCGCACCTTCAAATGTGAAACAGTCATCCGTGTATATGTATTCTTTAAAAGCAGTCATAAAGCACCTCCAAATTGATCTTGTATTTTGGACGCAAGAGGACGTCATAATTGTTGAGGACATTTACTCTACGGATTACAACGTAGTGTGCTTTTCTTTTGTTAGCAATCCAACTACGCAAAAACGAATGAGTGATGATATATTATATTTCATTATTGTAGTATTTTTTTATTGCATCTTCTAAGTTGTTTGCTTTCCATGTGCGATTATCATATTCGTGCTCCCACATAAACACATTATCATTTCGTACTCCATCTTGTGATGTAATCGGGTAGCCATAATAATCGCCACAGCCATTGCTTCCAAAAAATAATAAGCAATCAAGAGGCATAAAACAATCAAGTTTTCTTGCAGATAAATTTGATTCTATGATTTGCTCCGTAGAAAAAACGAACCAATTATCCCCATTCATTTCGAGAAGCAGTTCCTTCAAATCAATGGGCAATTTACAGTCTAACACTTTTTCAACCTCATTAATCTGTTCTTGTGTTGCCGGAGTATTTGGTTTAATGTAATCATGTGTACCCGTTAATTCCTTATATAATAAATTCCAAACGCTCATCTGGCTACCTCCTTATATTCTGTATGTTTGGTGCAAAATTTTTCTGTTATATTAATATAACCTATTTTATGTCAAACATCAAACCTACCTGAGCAATTGACTCAATTATTGAAATCATAAGGTCATTATCTGTATCAGCTGTTCTAGCAATATTACCACTCATATCGATGATTAAAATTGTGCTAACCACCTTAACTATCTGCAACGCTCTTTGTTTATGGATTTATAATCAGAGTAGTCAATGCTTTTTTCTGTCCTTCGCAAAATTTATCAACTTGCTTTATGCGAACATCAACCATGCGTTTAAGCATAAGAATATCTTTATCTTTATAAACCAAATAAGGTTTACCACGATGATATTTGCTTATTGAGGCGTTGCATAGTGCTAAAAGTCTTTTCACTCCATGAATATTTACCCACTGACCACAACGCTCATTTGGCTTTTTCCTGCATTACAAATCGCGGGAAATATTCAAAAAACAGAGGGTAGCGTTCGTTTGACCATACATTCAAATATTTATTATATTCAAATCCAAACCGAGGTAGCTTATGCATATAACGTGAAAATTCGTCGTTGTGCTTTTTCATCGGTTTACTACCGGTTGTGAGCCATGCCAAATAATCTCCGGTATACCAACGCGGGCGTTCCGTGTATTCCTCCGAGTGATCATACATATCTTTCAATATTTCCATAGTGCAATCATATATTTGCATACAGCTCCCACGGACTTCTTCGTCCTCAATATCGGCAAGAGAAATCTCCGGCGGTACAATGTGTGTGCCGTACTGCCATATGATGCGTTGATATTCATTTAAAAATTCTGTTTGATTAGGGTCGAAAAACATTGTATCACCTTTCTACAAAAAACATCCTGACAGCTTCTATATTTATTGTAAGGCAATTTTTTATCCATTTTTTATCGCGCCTGATTGCCACCAATAGAAGTTCTAACAGCGGATCAGATTGCTACAGAATCTGTTTTACCCTACCAACAATACCTCCCTTAAGCCGAACTTTAATACCATGTGGATGGGTTTGGCTCTTGGTAAGAATATTTTCGACTGTTCCTTCAGTTAATTTTTCTGTTCTTTGATCCTGTTTTTGTACGATTAAAACCCGTGTACCAGGTGTAATGTCATTTCGGTTAGTTCCATCCATATGTTATCCCTCCATTAGTTCATATAAGAAAGTCTTACTTTTTATCCCTACGATATTTGAGTGGTTTAAGTGGGGCGTTTCTGCTTATTATACCATACAATTATCACATATCCGGAAATTAAGTCGATGGGTTTACGCTCAGTCATACATTATTATGCACATCAGTTGTGACAAT
>CAZJOD010000141.1:0-9458 GCA_964547525.1 uncultured Clostridiaceae bacterium | reverse complement strand
GATAATAAATATTTATATCCGGTGTCATGTTTATTGTTTATTACTTCGTATTTATTATCCGGTTCTAATATCCATGTGTAGTTCATATATTCATACTCCTATTTTACATTTTTTATAATTAATTATCAATACCATTTTATACGAACATTAGTTTATTGTCAATCAAATGTTTGTACGTATTGCCGAGTTATAACTATTTTTAATTATATGAATTTACTCATCATTTATTTTACTATACGATTAATAACATAATATACTCAGAACCAGCTTATTTAAGCTACGTTCAGTATTATAATAAGAAATACAACCGGCACGGTCATGTGTTCCAAAACAGATTCCATATTCTGAACATGGTTCCAACCATGTTCTTTTTTTGTTCTAGAACGCCTTAACCCTTAAATTTCTGGTTTTAAACTATGTAAAATATTTTTGCAGTCCTTACTATAATAATTAATTTCTATGCTTAAGGCCACAATCCGCTTTTGAACTGTGGCCTTAAGATACTGTATAGGTTTATTTATATAAAGCTAATAAATATTATTTATGATATATCTTATAAAGAAACACAGCCGCTTCCGCTCTTGTAATATTGCCTAGCGGATTAATCTTGTCTTCACCGCTTATAATCAATCCTTCCTTCAAAATGGAAGCTACACCCTTTACGGCATAAGCTGCCACAAGAGATTTGTCGGCAAACTTGTCAAGATCCGAAGCCGTACCCTGCACTTTAAGCTTTTTAAGTATTCTAAGTGCTCTCTCGATCAAAACAATCATGTCCTGCCTTGTGATACTTACATCGGGGCTGAATTTATTATTACCCGTACCGTTCGTAATTCCAAGCTTTTTAGCTATGGCTATCTCTTTATAGTAGTAGGCATCGATGCTTATATCATCAAAGTTCTCGTCAATTTTTGTATCCACACCCAGGGTTCTTACAAGATAATATAGAAATTCCGCTCTTGTAATGTTTGTATGAGGGGAATATTTTGTTTCCGATGTGCCCGTAAGTATTCCCTTGGATGCAAGGACTTCTATTTCTTTTTTAGCCCAATCTGCAGTTCTTAAATCACTGAAGGTTCTCTTCACATAGGCTACGGCATATTTGCTGAAATGGGTGGTTGTAAAAGTCACCATGCCTGTTACAGGGTCGTACATTCCGTTAGGGACCGATACGGCATTCCCGCTTCCGTCTATATACCATATAACGATATGCTCCGAATCCATAAGCTCTTCTTCCGTAGGTATATAAGGTATTGATACCGTTACCGGAGCATCAGGGTTGTTCCATTCAATCGTTATGCTTCCTGCGGTAAGTTTCAATTCGACTATAGGTCTGCCGCTAAGTATATCCAGTATATCTTGAGGCAGTGTTGATGTATTTGCTTTACCGATGCTGATACTTACATTGCCACTGTTTTCTACTTCCGATCCTTTAAGCATATTGTCGGGTAAGGTAATTGTCCCGACTTCACTTTTCATTTCTATCTTCCTATCCGCATTCTCCGAGGCGAGAACTGTAGAAGGCAGCTGCAGTACATAGGTATCTGTACCCTGTACTACCGGCATCTCTATTGTTACCGTCTTCACTCCGTCACTGTCGGCATCGGTGTTTTCGAAGGCTACATTTAAAACACTTTCGACGGGACTCACCGTGGCAACACCCATCCCACTATCGACTGTTACAACCAAATCTTCCAAATATGTTCCTGCTTCAACTGTAGCGTTGATCGGTGTTGACGGTATTAATCCCGTTTCATCATCGTCAGGTACGGACGGGGGATCATTATTGACACCGGTCGCCTTGACCCGGACAGTACTTGTTCCGTCGGTGTAGATACGATAACCGTCCATCGTGCCGACAGTTATGTAATCATTTATGCCATTTACCACAGAACCTGCCTTTATATATACCGGTGCAATGATTATACCGTCAATAATAATCTCTCCGGCGTTTTTAGCCCATGCTCCGGTACCGTCGAATTCCTCGGCTGTGACATTTCCGCCTACAATAACCTTTCCACCGTCATCGGCATAAGTACCTATATATGCTCCCACCACATTACCTACCACCGTAATGTTTCCTTCGGAAACATGTGCGCCAACGCCGGTTCCTACGGTATCACCCAAGACAGTAATACAGCTTCCGTCACCCGTAGCAAATGCACCGACTCCGGTAACACCAAAATGGTCTGCCAAGGCCATAGCATTGGTCACGGTGACTGTACCTCCTGACATAGCCCTTGCGCCGAAATATAAACCGGTAACGTTGAACTCACCGGCACCTGTCAGACCTACCACTCCATCTTTCACTAAGACGCCGGTCCCTGTGGCATTGACCACTTCCACTTTAAAACCGTTTAAGTCGAATATAATTTGCCTGTCACTGATAAATATACCGCCATCGTAGTAAATATCAGCTAACAGTCGTATATTCTGCCCATCTTCTACCTCAGCTATGGCATCGTCCAATGTAGTGTATTGCAACCCGCCTTCAATTTCACAACAGATCACTCCGATTTGACGATAAATTACACCCGTTCCCCCCTTTACCAGGACGGTACTTGCACCGTCGGTGTAGGTGCGATAGCCTATCATGACAGTTGGGATCATGTAGTCGTTTATACCCATCTCCTCATCCCCGGCCTTTATATATGTCGGCGCCGAAATTATACCCAAAATGGCGACCTTTCCGCCGTATTCAGCTCTTGCTCCTATACCGTCGGTTCCTTCGGCCGTGACATTACCTTCGACGGTAACGATTCCACCGGAACTGCCGGCGAATGCACCGGTGGTAGTTCCCACAACATTTCCTCTGACAGTAACGTTTCCATTTGCGGCAGATGCACCACAGGTAATTCCATTGACGTTTCCAACCACAGTCACACTTCCCCCGTCACCGGCATATACACCAATATCAGCAGTGACATTACCGTTCACAGTAATACTTCCGTTACCCGTGGCATGTGCACCGATATAGTCGGCAGTGGTATTACCGTTCACTGTAACGTTTCCGTTGTTATAAGCATATGCACCGTAGGTGGTACCCTTTACATTACCGACTACAGATATTCTTCCCCCGATAGCATACGCACCACGGGAATTCCCCTCGACATTACCGTTCACTATAATTATTCCGTAAGTACTGGTAGATACACCATAAGTACCACCCACGGCGTTTCCAACTACAGTCACACTTCCACTGGCGGCAGATGCACCACAGGCAATTCCCTCGGCATTACCTCTGACAGTGATACTTCCACCTGAAGTATTCGCACCGACACCGTTAGTCCCCACGGCCGTAGCATTGGTCACAGTGGCCGTACCTGACATAGCCAATACTCCGTAATTTGAACCGGTGACATTGAACTCACCGTCACCGGTCAGATTTACTTCGCCATAGAAAACACTAAGGCCGGTTCCGGAGGCATTTACGACATTTAACGTAAAACCGTTTAAATCGAAGGTGATTTGCTTACCGGTAATACTGATACCGCCGTCATAGTTAATGTCGGACAACAGACGAATAATCTGCCCGTTTACCGCCGCGGTCAACGCTTCGTTCAATGTTATGTATCGTATACCGCCTACAATCTCACATACATCAATATCGATATTGACAGCTTCTTTCACAATCAGTACAAACTCTTTTGTATCCTCTGAATTTCCCTTGGTTATAGTAGCCGTAAGAATAACCGTTTGATCCGAGGTGCCATACGGCGGTCTGGTAACTGCACCTGTATTCGATATATATGCCGTATCACCACTCGACCAGGAAATACCGGTACCGTTAGCGCCTGATGTTATAAGGTTTAGGTTAGCGATTATATTGTTTTCATCAATATTTTCATCTCCTCTTATCACATCAAAGGTCAGGGCCGCTTTGTCAGCCGCTACCGCATCTTCATCGGTCATTCCCGGTTCGCCCCCGGTATATCTGTTGTACAGAATGGATACGGTGTAGTCATTCGAGTTAACGACAGCCAGGTCGGTCTTTCCGTTAAAATTAAGATCTACTGCAACGAGATTTATTGGAGATTCACCGGTTACAAAATTTTGTTCCGGTAAGAAGCCTCCTTCTCCATCACCATGAAACACTGATATACTATCGTTTTGATAATTGGCCACAGCAATATCCGCTTTGCCGTCACTATTAAAATCCGCAAGTGTAACACCAACCACGGCTCCAATGGCGGGGACATCTGTCAATTTAAAAAAAGTTCCATCTCCATTACCTTTAAATATGGTAACATAACCCTTGTTTAACCCTTCGTCAACAATACCGATTGCCAAATCCGATGCTCCGTCTCCATCGATATCTCCGGCGGCTATTCCTAAAGCATAAGCTTGAGAAGACATTTGATAACCGCTAAATGGAATAGTCACCGTACTCACACTGAAGGTTCCGTCTCCATTTCCTAGTAGAACCGAGAAGCTTCGGCTATTCTTGTGCGAGTTGACGACAACAAGGTCGGTTTTTTCATCGCCATTGAAATCCCCGATCACCATCCGAGCGGGATATTTTCCTACGGTGTAGGTGTAATCATGTATCCGCGGCCAATTCGAATTATTGGGGTTTATATGTCCGAAACTTCCGTCTTCTTTTTGCAAGAAGATCACTACTTTTTCAGTATGGTAATCAGTTACGGCAATATCGGTTCGGTCGTCATTATTGAAATCACCCGTCACAACGGTATTGGCAGAATTTCCGGTGCCATAGCCTGAATGAAAGTCAAAAGTGCCGTCGCCATTTCCTTCCAATATTAATAATCCTCCTCGACCGTCTGAAGACGTTAAAGCAATGTCGACGATATCATCACCACCTACCAGGTATCCGGTGGTTATCCATAAAGGAGCATAACAGTTGAACCCTATACTGTTTTGGAAAGTGCCGTCACTGTCTCCAATGAGGATGGAGATACTTCCATCGTTCGTGTTGGTGACAGCCAGATCCACAATACCGTCATTGTCAAAATCACCGGCAGCAATAGCGTACGGATAACCACCCACCGGATATTGAGCTTGCGGAGCAAAACCGTCCCGGATATCAGTTTCTTGTGCGCGGAGAACAATCAGTACAAACTCTTTTGTATCCTCTGAATTTCCCTTGGTTATAGTAGCCGTAAGAATAACCGTTTGATCCGAGGTGCCATACGGCGGTCTGGTAACTGCACCTGTATTCGATATATATGCCGTATCACCACTCGACCAGGAAATACCGGTACCGTTAGCGCCTGATGTTATAAGGTTTAGGTTAGCGATTATATTGTTTTCATCAATATTTTCATCTCCTCTTATCACATCAAAGGTCAGGGCCGCTTTATCAGCCGCTACCGTATCGGCATCAGGGTCACTTACCGGTGGTATTTTAGCTTTAATGGCTACCGTATGTGCGTCACCTGCAGCCATGGTTAACCAATCGTTTGAGTCTTCAAGGCGTTGGGGGGTACTCTTTACGGCTGTAGTGCCGTCACCCAGTTGACCGGTCCCGTTATGACCCCAAAGCCAAAGACTCCCATCAGTCTTCAAAGCTACATTATGCCGATAACCTGCAGTTACCGAAGCCCAGTCTTTATCACTACCTATTCGTGTCGGATCAGGATATGGGGGACCGGTATAACCGTCGATGGTGCCGTTACCCAACGTACCAAACTGGTTTCTACCCCAAGCCCAAAGACTACCGTCATTTTTTATGGCTACTGTGTGCTCTTCTCCGGCGGTAATTACCTTCCAATCAGTATCCACACCAATACGCATCGGGATATTCTTATTAACAGTGGTGCCGTCACCTAATTGTCCGTAGTTATTTTGTCCCCAAGCCCAAAGGCTGCCATCCGCTTTAAGTGCCACGGTATAATTTTGCCCGACAGCTACAGCTGTCCATGATCTGTCATTACCGGTAACTTCTATGGGTATTTTACTCCAAGCGTAGCCACCGGCTGCACCATTTCCCAGTTGACCGTAATATCCGCTTCCCCAAGCCCAAAGGCTGCCATCGGATTTTATGGCTACTGTGTGATAACCGCCGGCGTACACTTTCACCCAATCGTTATCAGTACCGATACGAGTCGGGGTGTCCTTATTATCAGTAGTATCATCACCCAACTGACCGACGGCATTCTTTCCCCAGGCCCATAAACTGCCGTCGGTTTTTAAGGCCACGGTATGTTCTTCTCCTGCGGCAATTGCCGCCCAATCGTTATCATTGCCAATACGCGTTGGAATTCGCTTACTTATATATGTACCGTCACCAAGCTGACCGTTACGGTTACTACCCCAAACCCAAAGGCTGCCATCCGATTTTAGAGCCACTGTGTGCTGATACCCCGCAGTCACTATCATCCAGTTATCATCTTCATCAATGAGAACGGGAGTATGCCTGTTAACCAAAGTATTGTCTCCCACCTGACTTTCATAGTTGCCGCCCCAGGCCCACATTTCTCCTTCCAAAACCGGCGTGGGTTCAAGCGGTGTTTGCCACCTTAGATATGGATATGTAAGGCCTTCCCGGATCATCCAGACCTCTGTAAAACTCCATCCGGCGTTTATAAAAGTCTCAGGCTTTTTCATTTCCGAGGTGAGTAGCCCGGTGATATCATCGGTATTATCACCTCCACCTACAGCGGTTCCTGAAGTCTCAGTGTTCCAGAAGGTGGAACCGATAACACCGCCATCATTATAACCAACCAGACTGCCGACTTTTATGCTACCGTTTACATTCCCTGCCGCATATGCGTAGCTGATCGTACTGTTATAAATAGAACCTATCAAACCACCTACTTCCAGCCATCCTTCAACCGAACCTACGGCATAGCAATTTTCTATATCACATTCATCCAAAAATCCTACCAACCCGCCGATATAGGCACCGAAGTCAACATTCCCCGAAACATTCCCCACCGCATAACTGCTATTAAATTCCGCAGACCAGCTTAGTCCCACCAACCCGCCGATATAGTTAATACCGACAACAGAACAGGTGGCATAGCTTCTGTATATTACTCCTCTCTTAAAAAAACCTGACAGGCCACCTACATAGTCGCCTGCAGAAACTACATTACCTGTCACATAGCAACCGGTAATATTTCCGATGTCACTTCTTCCCACCAATCCGCCGACATACAAATTTTCTCCAAAGACATCTCCTTCGGCATAACTTCCACTAATATTTCCTTCGTTATAGCCTACCAGTCCGCCGACAATACCGGTTTTTCCTATAACGGTACAGCTAGTTCCGGATGCAATGACAGTTCCATTATAGTTACTGCCGATAAGTCCACCGACAGAGTCATTACCTGTAACTTCTCCTTCTATGTGGCAGTTGAAAATTTCAGTATCTTCATTCCAACCTACCAAACCTCCTGTATTATATTTTCCGGTTACTTTAACACCTTCAAGCTTCAGATTTCTAATTTTTGCACCCTCTGTATAACCAAACAAACCTATATTACTCGTATCACCACGATCAATAAAGAGACCGGCGATTGTATTTCCATTACCGTCAAAAGTACCGGTAAAGGAACTACCCGGCATACCGATTGGCTCCCAACCGTTTCCTGTATTATATGGCGCCACGTCAAGATCTAGTGTTACCGCTATAAGTTTAAAGTGTTTATCCGCATTTTCGGCTCCCAAATAATTGCGGACATTATCCAGATGTTCAAAAGTGGCGATCTGCCAGGGGTCCGACTCGGTACCGCTGCCGCTTGCAAACTCATCCTCGGACATATAACTGAGCAAGCATTCATCCTCGTCATTATGCCGTGATCCGTCACCTGTTTGACCGATGCATATTCCGGTATCCTCGGCAGCATTAATTATTACCGGATTATATAAACCCATGTTAATAAAAACTACAATTGAAATAATTATTGAAAACAGCCGCCTTGTTAATCCTGACGATTTAAATCTTGTATAAGAATTTAAATAAAACATTTTTATCCTCCTTTATTAAACTATTATCTTAACTACTTTTTCTTTTGTAAGCTTCATAGCTAAGTTATATAAAACTCACAGTTCCTGTTCTTTTGTTTTTTCCTCCTGTTGCTGATTCATCAGCACTACTACAACATGACATACTTTTTTTTCGCTATCTGTAATAGGGAAAAGAATGGCATCCCGGCAGACAGATATATCCCTACCGTTTATCAGATTGGATCCGGCAATAGATTTCAACGCATCTTTAAGGTCAAATAAGAAGACTGTTTCTCCGGCTAATACACGTTTTATTGCATTAGTAAGTACCGCTGCAGTGTCTGAGGAATCATAAAAAACGTTATACCTGTTAACTATCGTTTCCCGTTCACTCACGTTTACTTCGTTAAGAAGAGCATAATTAACCAATTCTAATATACCGTCAGATGAAAAAACAGCAATAGGATATGGAAAATAGTCAATTATCCGTACAAGTAAATCCTCATTTGCTGTAAGTGTCTGAAACTTTTTTATCATTTGTTCCTGTGTTTTCAATCTTTCTTCAAGAGCTTTTTGTGTTTCAATCAGTTCATTGAAAAGTTGTTGTTTTATTTCTTTATCACCCAAACATAAATACCTCCATATCGCATTTTCCCCCTGGCAAAATTATATACCGATGTATATTTCATGAATACTGATCTTAATGCTGTAATTAGTTAAATTATTGCTATTTAAACAAAAAAATAAGGCTTCTATCCGGTTTGAAGCCTTAAAATACTATTTTAATGTAAGTTAAGTCGGTACAGATTTCAATTACAGTTAAGTTTATGCGCTTTTGCAGTTAAATCATTTTATTTATTTAATATTGTTTCACGGTATTGTGACGGGGTAAGCCCTACGTGCTTTTTAAAAATGCGGGCGAAATTTCCATTGTAGTCTACACCGCATGCACTAAATGCCTCTGTAATAGAAAGGTTAATATCACAAAGTTTTTCTTTTAACTTTTCAATTTTTATACTCAAATAGTAGTTGTAAGGAGTTACTCCCACGTCATTTTTAAACAAACGGGAAAAATGATACGGACTAAGGTTTGTCACACAAGCCACTTCATTAATATTATACTCTTTATCCCAATTATTTCTAAAATATTCCTTAGCCTTGACAATGCTTTCTTTACCCTTGTATATCCTTCTGGTAATAAATATGATTACTATGTATGATACTTCTCCCTTACTATCTGTTATAGGAAATGCGGTTATATCCTGGTATATGGAATCAATGTCACTGTTACTTATGCTGTAGCATTCTCTGACAGATTTTAAAGGTACCTTCAGGTCGGATAAATAAAGCGTTTTGCCTTTAAAAACATCTTTTACCCGTTCAATAAGCCCGTATTTCTCAATATCCGGGTCTTTTAAAATATTGTACTTGCCAACCACCATATCTTTATCAGGTATTTCAAATTCAACTAATAAAGCATTATTTACCATTACTGATGTACCATCCTTAGAATATACCTGGATAGGATACGGAAAAAACTCGATTAT
>CAZJOD010000140.1:0-9466 GCA_964547525.1 uncultured Clostridiaceae bacterium | reverse complement strand
AGATTCGGTTCAATATAGTTTGAGAGAATTATATCGTCTATACTGCAAAAAGAGATATCCTCCGGCACCTTATATCCGTGATCTTTTGCGCATTTCACAGCTGCTACGGCAAACATGTCGGTAGTACAAAATACAGCCGTAGGTTTTTTATTACATCTTAGAATTCTTTCCATACACTCATATGCCGTCTGTTCGTCAACTGCGTTTGTCTCTATCCATGATGGTTTTATGGAAATAGACGCTTGTTCTAAAACATTTTTATATCCTTCAAAAGTCCTTAAATAAAAATTGGGTATATAGCTGGAACTAAGATACGCGATATTTTTATGTCCGTTATCAACCAGGTATTTTACAGCTGTCATTGATGCTTTATAATAATCGGCACTTACGGAAGTAGGATTTATATATTTAACAGTTTTATCTTGTTCAATATTATCTGTCAATTCATCCTGTTCTGATTTATCTTTATTGTCGTTGTTTTTTTCCTTATTAGTTGATATATCCGAAGAATGTGCATCTGCTATAACATAAGGTATTTTTAATTTGTCCAGTTTATTTAGTATAATTTCTTCGGTATCTTGGAAAAAAACTATTCCGTCGGTATCGTTGTTTTTTACTGTTTCGGATAAAATAACCTCTCCGTTTGAAACCGATATATCAGTAAAAATTATGTTATATCCGTATTCTTTACTCTTCTCAAGAAGTCCTTTTGCAATTTCGAGATAGAATAAATCATTAAAAGGTGATGAGGTATTATTGATTGCGATACATACATTGAAACTTTTTTTAAGTATGAGTCTTTTCGAATTCAAGTTAGGCTTAAAATTTGTCATTTCAATAACTTCTTTGACTTTTTCCCTGGTTTCATCGCTTACACCTTTTTTATTATTTATCACAAATGAAACCGCTGTAGGAGAAACATTCGCAATTTTTGCTATTTCTTTTATGGTTAATTTTTTCAATATGAATATCCTCTTTAATGCTAAAATGTTTTAGTTATCGATACCTGTTTTAGTTCTTTATTTAACGAACATATTATAACATACTAAGAATTAAGTAATCAACCGAATGAATTGTATATCTTCGCACGGTTGACAGGTATCTCGGGTTATATTTTTTTGAAGCATGATTAATCCGTCATTTAAAGATTTTAAATTGTAATCTCAAAATAATCGTTTTTAGACATTATAGATACGAGTATACTTTAAATCCGTAAACCGGTCATTTAAGGCTTCTCATTAATCATTATTGAAATTATAAAAAATACTTGACACAGATACGGATAAAACAATATAATAAAGTTACTAAAACGTTTTAGTTATCAGATAAACATATAAGTAAGGGAGAAATAAAAATGGCAGGACCGGGAGCATATTTATTTGGAGAAGAAGAAATAAAGGAACTGATGGATGTTGCAGAATCCGGATATTTGTTTAGGTATGGTGATGAAAATAACAGTGCTTTCAAAAAAAAGGTGTTGACCTTTGAGAAAGAATTCGCCGATTATACCGGTGCTAAATATTGTGTAGCCGTCAGCAGCGGCACAGGCGCCCTTATGTGTTGTCTGACCGCTTTGGGAATAGGACCGGGAGACGAGGTTATAGTTCCGGGATATACTTTCATAGCCAGCATGTCCGCTGTCGTATTATCACATGCAATACCGATTTTAACCGAAATAGATCAATCTTTAACTATAGATCCTAATGACATAAGAAGAAAAATAACTGATAAGACAAAAGCGATTATTGCCGTACATATGCTAGGTAACCCCTGTAATATGGATGAAATAATGAAAATCGCAAAAGAAAATAATCTTTATGTTATTGAAGATTGCTGTCAAGCTGCGGGTGCGTCTTACAAAGGGAAAAAGGTCGGGACTTTCGGACATATCGGAGCGTTCTCATTAAATGTATTCAAAACAATTACATCAGGTGACGGTGGTATGGTAATAACGAACGATTATGACCTTTATGAAAGAGCTTTCGCTTTTCATGACCAAGGACATAAACCTTACAGAACCGGTGTTGAGGTTGGAAACAGAAGTATCATCGGTATGAATATGAGGATGAATGAACTCACAGGTGCCGTCGCTCTTGCTCAATTGCGAAAACTTGGCACTATTTTATCGTTGCTACATGAGAAAAAAAGCAAATTAAAAAATAAACTGGAGAGTACCGTAATAAATTCATCAGATGTCGATTTTCGAACGATTAATGACAAAGACGAATGTGGCACGATTTTAACACTTATATTTAAAAGCAAACAAAAAGCTGAGGCATTTGCTGAAAAAATCGGTACCAAGACATTGATTAATTCGGGATGGCATGTATATAACAATATGGAGCAAATTCTTGAGAAGAAGACAGCTACCGAGTTTAGATGTCCTTACGAATGTAAAGCATACGGTAGAGAAATTGAGTATAAAAAGCATATGCTCCCTCAAACCGATGATATTCTTGAAAGATCGGTCAATATAAGTGTCGGAGTGGTAGACAAAGGGTTAGGATCGTCGTTTGGTATAAATATCAACTCATCCGATGATGAAATAGCAAAAATTGCACATATTATTAAAGAATACTTAAATCATTGCCAGGTATAAAAGTAATAAAATGTCGATTGGTATATTGAGATAGGAGGATGTTTACATGAGAAAATTAAAAGCCGGGTTGATAGGTACAGGATATATCGGTATAAGCCATATTGAAGCAATCAGAAGGATTCCTTATGCCGAACTTGTCGCCGTTTCCGATATAAATTATGATTTGGCTTGTAAGAAAGCGGAGGAATATTGCGTACCAAAGTGTTACAAAACCGTGGAAGAAATTCTATCGGATGATCAAATTGAAGTTATACACAATTGTACTCCGAATAATTTACATTTTGATATAAATGAAAAAATTATAAAAGCAGGAAAACATGTTTTTTCTGAAAAACCATTGGCAATTAATAGTCGGGAATCCGCATCATTAATCAAACTACTTGAAGAAAACAAGCGTATTATTCATGGAATGAACTATAATTACAGGATGAATCCTTTGGTACAAGATATGAAAAACAAAGTTTTATCAGGTGAAATAGGTGTACCTAAACTTGTTCACGGATCGTACCTTCAAGATTGGCTGCTTTACGACACCGATTATAATTGGCGTATTGAGCCTGAAATATGTGGACCGTCTAGATGCATCGCAGACATCGGAACTCACTGGATGGATGCGGTACAAACGATAACCGGAGCTAAAATAACCGAAGTATTAGCTGATTTGGCAACGATCATTCCCATAAGAAAAAAACCTAAAGAGCAGGTTGAAACTTTTACCGTAACAAAAGAATCGGGATCTGAAAACATACCGGTTAATACGGAAGATTACGGAGCGGTAATTTTCAAAATGGATAACGGTGCAAGAGGCGTATTTTATGTTTCGCAAGTTAGTGCAGGTAGAAAGTGTCATTTCAATTTTGAAATAGACGGAAGCAAATCGTCGATTTATTGGAACCAGGAAACGGCAGACCATATGTGGATGGGTTTTAGAGATAAGAATAATAGTCTGGTTTTGAGAAACCCGAACTTCATGGCACCGGAGGCGAAGCAATATACCTATCTTGCGGCAGGACATCCGGAAGGTTGGAATGACGCAATGCGTAACAATGTATATAGTTTTTACAAATATATTCTAAATAATAATCATATGAATGAAAACATATGTGATTTTGCCACCTTTAATGACGGGCATTATCTTATAAAGTTAACCGAAGCAATATTGGAAAGTAATCGTACAGGACAAAGAGTTAGTGTATAAGTTGAAAAAAGGAGTGCTTTTTTTATGAAATCAATGTTTAAGTTTTCGGTAGGTCCTTGGAATGTGCATGAAGGAGCGGATGCATTCGGACCTGTAGTTAGAAAATCCATTTTATTAGAGGAAAAAGTAAAAAGGTTTAAGAGTATCGGTTTTGACGCCGTTCAATTTCATGACGATGATGCCGTGCCTGACATTAATGAACTGACAAACTCACAGATTATTAATAAAGCTAAGGATGTAAAAAAAATGCTGGACTGTAACGGTATGGCCGCTGAGTTTGTGGCACCAAGATTATGGACCGATCCACGAACTGCAGACGGAGGTTTTACATCAAACAGTAAAGAAGATAGAGAGTTCGCTCTTCATAGAGCGTATCGATCGATTGATATTGCAAACGAACTTGGATGTGACAAAATAGTTTTGTGGCTTGCAAGGGAAGGGACTTTATGTTATGAAAGTAAAAATCCCGTGACAGGAGTTAATCGATTAATAAATGCTATTAATAGTATGCTTAAATATGATGATAAAATTAAAATCTTAATTGAACCGAAACCTAACGAACCTATAGATAGAAGTTTCTGCCCCACAATGGGTCATGTAATGGGAATATCTTCCGCTACCGATCATCCTGACAGAGTAGGCGGATTATTAGAATCTGCTCATGCGATACTTGCCGGATTGGATCCTGCAAATGAAATTGCATTTGGAATTGCTTTCGGGAAATTATGGGGTGTTCATTTAAATGATCAAAACAGTATTAAATTCGATCAAGACAAGACATTCGGTGTTGAAAATTTACGTCAAGCGTTTAATCAAGTAAAGGTTCTGGTTGAAAACAATTATGGAAAAAACGGAGAGTACATAGGTCTTGATGTAAAAGCCATGAGGACGCAAAAAGACGATGTATGTTACAGACACCTTGAAAACAGTTTGAGTATTGTAAAGATGCTTGAAGATAAGGTAAGAAAATTTGATTACGACATTTGTGAAAAATATATTAATGAAAGAGATTATGAAGCTATTGAAATGTATGTTATGGAGTTATTAATGAAAGGTTAATATTCGGACGATTATGTAAATCTGTACGTAATCGTCCAAACTTTTTTTAAGTGTAAAAAGTCTGTAAACATATCGATGAATCAATATAAAACATATGGATTCGATATGAAAAGAAAGGGAAATGACTATGAATATACTTGCGTTTGGTTCGCATCCGGATGATGTTGAAGCGACATGCTTCGGAACTTTAATGAAATGTAAAGCTCGTGGCGATAATATCTTTATTACTCTTACCACAAGCGGCAACATCGGTTCAAACTTACATTCCTCGAGAGAAGAAATTGCTGCGATCCGTGAAAAGGAAGCGTTGGCTGCCGCAAAATTTTACGGTGCATCGGTTGATTTTTTACGATTTGACGACGAAGGAGTGTTTGATACTCCCGAAACAAGGAGAGCGTTTATTAATTCGATTCGTAAGGCGGATCCGGATGTTATATTAACACATTGTCCTTGGGACGGAAGTACCGATCATGGAATGACCGGTAAAATAATTTGTGAAGTATTACTATCTTTACCGGGTAAACTGGTTCCTGCCGATGTTGCACCCATCAAAAAAGCACCGAGTGTATTTTTTTGGGATATACCGGGAGGACGGTGTTTTGATCCGGAAATCTATGTAGATATCGGTGAATACATTGAGCAAAAGATTGAAGCTTTAAAATGCCATGAGAGTCAGATTCCATGGATGAACGTGTTTATACAAGATGATTTTTCAGAATTTATGCGTGTTCTTTCAAGATTTAGAGGAACACAATGCGGTTGTAAATATGCCGAAGGTTTTATAGGTTATCGGTATAACGGCTATATAGCGAACCCCGGCTTGCTTTGTTTTTAAATGTTAGCGGAGATGTTGTATGAGTAATAAAAATGATGTAGAAATTTTTAATATATCCCAATTCCAAGAAGATATTTCTTATAATATTCCCTTCTTATACGGGCCGGCTCATTTTTTAACAATTGAAGAGGACATTAAAAATGACGAGTTGGAGGAATATTTCAAAACAATTCCTTCCCATGGGATATGTAAAAGAATGTATTTCGGGAATGAAATAAATGTAGAAGACACTTTTAAATTAATAAAAGATAAAACAAATATAATTTTTGAGTTGATGTTTAAAGATAACGTAGGACTTGCTCCGTCCGGGCATAAAAAGCATGTTATATTATTCAAACAAAAAGGTTTGGATAGTCCTGTCTATGCGTATGATATTGAATATTTCAACGAAAAAACAATTAAGCTGTCTTTGGGATTTCATAAGAAACCTATTAAATTATACGGTGAAAAAATAATTACAGCTATGAATGACGGATTTATGGCTTATGTTAAAATCCCACTTAGCGGGTTGGAGTTTGATATTGATAAATTGCAGTTTAATATTATCAGAATCGATTGGGGACGAAGTCCTCTTACATCATATTTTCCTATAGGAAACGGTTTTTTTATTGAAGATGAAAGCCGATCGGTGGATATTACATTGCTTATGGGAGAACAGGCACGTTTTTCGGATATATGTTTTGTAAAAAAATTGAACGATAATAAAAGCTTTATAAATCTTAGAACCGTCGGGTTCAACGAGCGGCAAATAATTATTAATACAGATTTAAAGAATATGGAATATCAATTGGTATGGATAACACCAAAAGGTAAAAAAACCGTTATCGAATATTCACTCAGTATCCGAACCGATGAGATTATACTACATTTTAAAAATCCCTATCCGAGTGAAGAAGGGATATATGGAATACATTTAATAAATCAAGATACCGATAGGATTTTTTATGTCGAAAGAAGAGATCTAATTAAACATTTCGATACGAAAAAAGACATTGGATATACAGAAAATATAAATTTTAATAAATTACGATCAAAAAAAGAAAAAGATAACGTTTATTCAAAATCAACAGTGGATTATAATCCGTCAAATAGCGCTTCATATCTTTCTTCTATAAACACAAAAGATCCTGTGGATATGACTTGTATAAACGAAAGATCAAAACAAATACTTGAGATAGTGCCTTTGTATTCAGGTATTGATAATTCATGCGATCCGAGATATCCTCAATTATGTCCGTATGATCTATTTGAATATCATTTCGAAAACCCGCATAAAATTCAATCCAAAAAGACAAGGGATTTGTACCCGAGTGTCGATTTTAAGGAAGATAAGTTTTACGAATTCAAAAATCGTAATGGAAAATCTATAAGATATCCGTATTTTCAACACGAAAACGGAACTATATGTAATTTAACGCCGGCATTATGGTCAATGCAAAAAAGGTATGTTTGCAAAGTTTTACCTGAAATTGCCGCTGAAGATATAGCCGGTGCTACGTATATATTAGGGAAGTTGTGTAAATGTTACGAGAATTACGCGCCATATTCCGATTATTATCATGTCAAATATCCGATGTCTATAACATTAGGTCCTCCTTTTCCTTATTTCGGTGGTTTTTGGAGTAGGTGGTTTTACATGGATCTGCCGTATGTAGCCGGAGTGGCTGAAGCATACGCACAAATAAGAAAAACCGACGCATTGGTAAAATTTTTCAATGAAACAGGCCGCAACTTGGAAGCGGAAATATTGGATTTAATAGAGGAAGCGATTGATTTTGTGTTTTCTTACGGCATACAAAACTCTAACATGGATTTCGTTATATGGGAAGGATTGATAAGAATCGGGAAAGCGTTGTGCAGACCTGATTACATTCATATGGCATTAGAACGGATCAAAATATTTGTCAAAGATAATTATTTATTTGACGGATTTTGGAAGGAAGTAACATTATCATATCATAATCAGATAACGCAAGGCTTGCTAAAAACATTAAGATTACTGCAAAAATACTCGGATCCTAAAGGATATACATATCCGGGAAACGGAAAACGCATTGATAATTTTGAATTCGCAGATATGTACCCGATCTTGCGTGATGCTGAAAACATGCGAAGAATTTTACAATTTCCTAACGGGAAACATATTGCGGTTCAAGATACCAGAGCATCCGTTGCTGAAAACCCGGAACGAGGATTACATGCAAGCATCTATTTACCTGCGGCTAAAATCGCTAAAATCACAGAAAAATCTAAAGAAAATAATATACAGTGTGTTTTGATAAACCAACCGAAATTGGGGCATGTTCATTGGGATTCGTTAAATTTATCATTGTATGCTTACGGCTTGGAGATGCTGCCTGATTTAGGATATACACATACATACAATCGGTCTTGGGCAAAATCAACCTTAGGTCATAACACTGTTATAGTCGACGGACAGGATTCCGACAAGAACAAGAACGGGGGGAGTATGTCCGGGTTTATTATCGATACCGAATTTGTTCAAATCATACGGGCGACGGATGACCGATGTTATTTACAAACCGAAATATATGACAGAGAAGTGCTTATGGTACAAAAATCCGGAGACGCACAATGTTATATTATCGATTTGTTTAGAGTAAAGGGTGGAAATAGACATGAGTATGCTTTGAACCTTTGTGCCGATTTTAACACTGACACATTAGGGAATCACAAGTGGATCGAACATTCCGAAACAATGCTACCCGAAGGGGTGTCCTGGCAAAAACCCAAAGATGAGATATACAGCGGAAATGCAAGCGGACATTATCACGCGTATATGTTTGTGCAAGATGTGAAAACCGCATATTGCAACGACGAATCTTATAAATTTGAGGTAAAACTTGTTGAAGAGCCGCATATCGGGAAGGGATTGAACATTATCGGTACCGGATTTACAAGGAGAATCAACTTGGGAAAAGCACCGTCCATAAGATTAACACGACAAAATAACGATAACGACAGTAATGACACGACCGATGATTATTTGATGGATAAATTAATTTTAAGAAGAGAAGGTGAAAACCTCGATTCGGTATTTGTACATCTATTCGAACCATATAAAAATGAAAGCGATATTTTTGTCAAATCAATAGAAAGGCTCTCTTTGCAGGGCTTAAATGAGTTTGATGTTGTACTTAAAATTATATCCGAAGACTTTACCGATTACATATTCAGCGCATACAATGAAGATATTAAAGTCCTGACGGATGAAATCGGTTTTGAAGGTCAATTCGGATTCGTGAGATTACAAGAAGATAATATATTTATTCAAACGGTGGCCGGTAAGGTTACATACAAGAAGAGTATAACAACAGACGGTGATAATTCGGTTTCAGGATCAATAACGAATGTATTGTGTAAAGATAGCGGTGATGACTATAACGGTTTTATTGTAGATAAAACAGTCGAATGTGATTTATGTGGTAAATTTATAATTGTGAAACACCCGGATCACATAACAAATGCATATAAAATTGAAAAAATTAAGAACTTAGTGGATAAAACGCTGATTGACATAGGTGATATGAGGCCCGGATTCATTTTAACCGAAGATGATTTTTCAATAATGACTCACATTCCTTTTGTTTTACGCAAAGGTCCTATCGGCTTTAAAATATCGGATGTAAAAAGTCTGACTGCGAAACTTGCATAAGACTCAAGGAGACGGTTCTAGTGATTCATTCCATATGAATCACTAGAAGCACGAAGCCGCTGCTGTAGCAGCGGCAGCATTTTTTTCCTTTAAATTTTC
>CAZJOD010000139.1:0-9496 GCA_964547525.1 uncultured Clostridiaceae bacterium | reverse complement strand
TAGGCTACCATTATTTTTTCAAGAGCAAAGGTAGAAGTCCTTTGTATTTTTATTCCTGTATCAGATTGAAACCTTTATTATTAAGTTTAGCGGTTTGTGAGAGTGTTATATCTCCAAGCGTCTTGCAGATATCTTTGTAGGAGCTGCTACTAATACACCTCATGAGAAATACAGATACATCTTTGATATCTGATGTGGAGTGGTTGTATTTTAGTTTAACGGAATAAGAAACTTGGACATTTAAAACATTTGGAACTGTTTTGATTATTGTATGAGGTGGAATATCTCTACGATATATCTGTCGGTAACCACGATATTCATATGGTTCCTTTGTTATAAAAGATATGGAGTTTTTAGCTTTACCTATCTTAGGGATGTTATTAAATTTAAACAGAATATGATACTGACAAAACCTTGGAAACTGCAGATTGTTAAAAAACCGCTTATATAAATGAGTATTGAGGTATTCATTTATTTTATTCTTGACAACAAAAATTAGGAATCAATATCAATAAGGAGATAACAAACCTGGTAAGTACAAATGTCTATGTAAAAATTTCATAAATCATCCTAACATAACTTGACAAAAGTTCCAGCCGGTCTTATTATAAATATAGCAACTATGGTTATTATTACGGTGAATGTGAAGATAAATAGCCTGAGAAGCCTACTTTGTCGTGCTCTATAACGAATATGTACAGATAAAACTTAAAGCTAGATATTTCAAAATATGTATGTAACGTTTATGGGAGTGGCCTTAAATAAGAACTACATCAAAAGAAGGGTTGATACGCAGAAGATTTGTCGCATATTCCGGTTGTATCAATTGTTTATGTAGGGAAGTGTAATGTGAAAAAGAAAATAAGGTCGGACACTATCGTATTTTCAGATATCATTTTATTGAGTGGGGCATTTTTATTATATTTAATATACTTATATTTAGAAGTTGCCTCCATAATTCAGGAGTGGTTTGTAGGACTACTTTTTATTTTAGTTGTGTCAATTGCAGATCAATGTATTATATTCATATTTTTAAGGTTATATAACAGGTTACAGGAATATACTGATGTATATAAATTATTTACCGTTATAATGGGTGTGAACATATTAAACGGAGCTATTTTCACTTATAATTCTTTTATAAACCGGATTATCCATCCAAGCAATTTTATGATCGTATTTTTATTAGGCATATGTTTCATAAGCGGTACCAGTCTCCTGTATTGTATTTACAGGAGACTGAGCTGCCAAAAATACCTGTCCTGTAATAAATTGAAACATATTCCGACCATAGGTGTTGAAGAAGTTCAGATTAGTATTGTAAGACAATGTTTGGTAACACTAAGCTTTTAAACAAATCGGTGGTATTCATAGATAAAAATCCGAAAAGATAAGTAAGTTTGTAAACAGAATAACCGTTATAGGTATTAGATAATATAGACGAAATCAAGATTGTGGAGACGACTGTTAAAAAAAGAGAGATATAGAAATAGATTGAGATAGATTAGATTGGTAAGATAAAGTTTTACAAAGCTCTGACCGAAGAATTATCGTCTAGCGCGTATTCTGGGAATGGTTGAAGGTTTTGATAGATTGGTCTTCAAAGGGACATTCAGACCAAAAGCATTTGCTGCCGGTATGAAATGTTCTTACGGACAAGAGGGGTCCTGAATAAAGATTATAAAGACTGGGTTACCCATCAGTCAACCGCAATCATTCAGGCAGCAGAGGAATACTCTTAAAAGCATTGCGACAGAGGAATCATTTACATACCATCTATCAATACCCGCAAAGAAGAACTTGCTCACGATATGCAGAAAGAATCCGGTAAAAAAGAAGGATTGATTGGAGTGTGGTCTTGCGTAGAAGGCTGTCAGACATTCCGCTCCACGTTTGATGCGGTCAAAGGATACCCGAGTTTGAGAATGGAAACATCCCGATGCAAGCATTTGTACTTTTACTATGACTATCCAGATTATGGATTTATGAGCATCCGCCTTCAAACATGGGCTCCTTATGGGATTCAAATTGCCATCAATGGGAGAGGATGGTTACGTCGCTCTCTGGACAAGGCAAACTGCAGTTATGTTGTCGAAGGGAACAAATTCCTGCATATTGAAAACTATGAATTGGCACAACAACTATTGGATAGCCAACTCGAAGCCAATTGGGAACAGATGCTTTCCAGTTTTGCGAAGGAGGTATTCCTGGGAATGTCGGAGGTTTTTGGCAAAGGGATGAACTATTATTGGACATTATGGCAAAGTGAAATGGCCAGGGATTACATATTCAATGATCCGGAAGCTTTACGACCTTTGATGAACAATCTCCTGCATCATGCCATTATCACAGGCACATGTGACAGAGTATTAAAATACATGGGGCGTCCTGTTAATAAAGTAGGTCAGCCACATCCATTGTCAAATACGGAACTCTTGACAAAAGTCGGAGTGTGGCATGATGGTACACGGATTCGCCATTATGTTGATAATAACAGCGTAAGTTCTATAATCAGCAGAATGTACTACGGATTGAGATGACTATGAATAATCTCTGGAAATGTCAGATTCAACGTAAAACCGAAGGTGATGATACAGCCAAAGGGAAAAAATATCAACCGATGCGAAAGGGGGTCGCGGATATCAATCTCAGAGCTAAAATATCAGCGGAAAGAAACAAATGCTTTACAGAGCAATTGGCAACTGTTTCGGATGATACACCGCTTGGGGAATTAATTGCAAACGTCACACCCTCATTTTCCAAAAACGGGAAAAGGGTCAGGGTTTGGACATTACAGGAAATGACAATGAATTGTTAAGAGCAATATCGGATCCGTCATTTTGTGTTTCTGCTGTTACGTACAAAGCATTACAGGAAAAACTGATGGGTTCAGATTGGGCCAAGGGATCTACCGGAAAGAAACTGTCATCAAAACTGAGCCGGAGCATATTATTGCTGCATTCACATGGATTGTTAAGGAAATTGCCAAAGCGACATAAGTATGTTTTGACTGATAAGGGTAGAAAAATTACCACCGTTTTGAATGCCCTCTTAGCCGCATCAACAGAAGGTTTGGTGAAATTGGTCGCTTGATTTCTTGTTTTTATTTAATGTTTTGAAGGGGTAAGATATTAATGTTTTGAAGGGGTAAGATACTAAAGTAATGATTAGCTTATGGTCTTATAGAACCATGTATTTGTGCTTGGATGATGATTCGTTCACTAATTAATATACTGTTTAAGCTGAGAGAGCAATCGACTACTTCTTTTACTATACTTTGTAGTGTAACATCTCCTTAGTTTAAATGTTACCAAACTTGGTGAAGTCGCACACCATTTTTCACTACTATTTGTGCCGCCAGCGACAGCGGCGGATTGGGGAATTAATATGTCTGTAGAAAAATACATAAAAGATAATGTAGGTAGTTTAATAGTGGCAGATAAGGTTTATATAGCACCGAACATTCCTGAGAAAAAGTTAAATGCAGCAGTAAGTTCTATGGCACCGGATATTGATCCGGATTATGTGATAGCAGTAGTGGACACGTCGCTTTTGAGTGGGGCTAAAGACGGATGTCTTTTTACAGGAGATGCTATATATTTTCACTCTTTAGGTTTAAGTGCATATAAAGTGTTTTTTACAAATATTCAAAAAGTGGAATACATATATACAGAAGTGGTAAACGAGAAAGGTAAGATTGAAAAGACAGAAAAAGTTGTTATTCAATATAAGGGAGGACAACTAAAAGATATCACTAATTTTATTCCCTTAATCAAAAAGAAAAAATTGGCGGAGATGATAAATGGTATTATTTTAGAAGTGGGAGAGTCGGGTGAGTTCGTTACCAATTCACAAGCTACTCCGTTATCAATGATGGATGAAAATATTAAGATGGACTATATTAAAATAATGTGTAATTTTTCATATAGCGATACACAGGTTATTGGTTCAAAGGAATATTCTGAGATCATTTCATTGATTGTAAGAATAAATCTCAACGCTCCATCAAGACTATTAATTCGTAACTATATGATGGATGGTGAAAATCATGAAGAGAATGTTATTATTATCAAAAGGCTTGAACAATGTGTTGAAGAAAGTAGTTTTGAGTTGATTAAGAAGTCTTTAATGAAAGACATTTTATATCTTCATAGAGTAAGAAATAGAGATTTAAGTTGGAAAGATAATACTTTTATTGTAAAGTTACAAGAAACTCTTCGAGTATCCACAGAGCAGATAGAATATATAGTTGATGCTATTAAGAGTGATGAAGAAATACTTGAAAAAAGAAAGAGTGATACCGAGATAAAAAAATCTATGAAAGAAATTGCTGCTAAAGCCACAGCGGTTGGGGTACCTTTAGCAGCAATCTACTTATCCGGTTCTGTACTGGGTGTAAGTGCAGCTGGATTGACCTCAGGATTGGCAGCTTTAGGGATGGGTGGTATTTTAGGATTTTCTAGTATGTTCACGGGAATTGGTGTTGCAGTGTTGATTGGGGTCGGAACATATAAAGGAGTTAAAAAAATTACCGGGATCAGTGACCTTGAAAATAATAAACAAAGAGAGCTTATGATTCAAGCTATTATTAAAGCATCACAAAAATCTATGAATTATCTAATTGAAGATATTAATGAAATTACCCAACAATTGAGAAAAGAGCTTGAAAAAGGATTACAAAACGAGTTGGTGATACAAAAAATATCCGGTTTACTGGCTAGATTATGTAATGGTGCACAAGTGACTTCAGATAGGATACAATATGCCCAAAAAGAAAGTATTATAAGCAAGTTACCAAAGAATTTGGACAAAGTACGTTTGTTTGAATTAACCACACAGCCTACAAAAGAAAAATATAGGAGAACTGTTTTGGCTTGCTATACCATTGAGAATGTTGTAGATGATGATGGCAAGACCAAGGAACTATATGTTTTAAATGATCAGATAGGGTTAGGTGAGTTAGAACAACTACATTTAACATTTGAAGCTATAGGATATTTTAGTATTAAAGATGCAGCAGTAGCATCCGCTAAGGGATTTGTGAAAAATGTTGCTAATACAATAAAAGGTTAAAGTAAAAAAATGGCAAAATATACTTCGAAAATAGATAGTAAAGATCTAAACGAATTTGGTAATTCATTACGTGCTCAAGAGCACCAAAGAAAACAAAGTCAACAACAATTAAATATAATATCTGAAGGAATTAAAAGTTTAAGTTGTCTTAACGATAAAAATTTATCTGATTTAGATTATATGTTAACGCAAGCTGAAACTTTATGTAGACAACAAGGGATTAGTATGGATAAAATTTCGCAAAAAGATATTGATGAAGGTGCTCGCATTGTAAATTTAACCAAAGAAGAAAAACAGTCTATAGTTGTTCCCTATTTTGAAAAACTATCCGCAATAGCTGTTTATGAAGATGATGGATGGAATGAGTATCTTGATAATATTGAAAGGTATGCCGGTGAAAATGCACTTGATTTAACAAAAGATCCATTTGATGAATTGTTAACAGTAGCTGAGAAGAATGATATAATTCGACGTATTAACGATGATTACACAATGAAAAAAGCAAATTGCGATAAGTATGATTATCTTATTGCTGCTTTTTGCGGTTTGGCTTCAGGTCTTATAGATAGTTTTTTTGTTGGAATGCCTTCAGTCAGTAAACTGGGTAATTGGACTGATGAAAAAGCAAATCAATTTGTTGTAAATATGACTCGTGGAATATATAAATCAGATAAAAGAAGTACTTTTGATGGTAAACCGATGAAGATACCGGAGTCCCTTCAAAATTGTATTAGTTATTTGGAACAAAGGTTTCAGATTAATTATGACGCTAGATATGCTGCAGACTTAAAGGTTGAAGATGGTGTATTAAGCGATATGTGGACAAAAAACCACCATCTAAAATCACTTGCTCATGCTCCTAATATAATAGGGCTTGTGTTCTCAATCATAAACCAATTTACAGGAAATGCATCTTTTATTTGTAAAGGACAAATTATAAGTGTAGTTCCAAATGAAAATAAAAAAGGTTTTGAATTGCAGGGAAGTACTTTTCCTTCAAAACTTTTTAGCGGATTTTGTAATTGGCTTGGTCATCTTCTTTCCGACTTTGTTGGATCTAGTGGTACAATAGATACAGCAGGAAGGAAAACAAGTCGAGGAAGCGGTTTGGGAATTCCATTTTATGAACTATTTCAGTTTTGTGAATTAGGTTCCTTTAATGTTAACGAAGAGCAACTAAGTTTGGCACAACTTTCAGTTAAAATGTTCGAAAATGGATATGACTTGCGTTTTGGGGTTACGATGGCTATTCCTGTAATATTCAACGAACTTATGATTCGCCTGTTATGGTCTTTAAAAAGTAGATATTTTCATAAAAAATCATGGCATGAATCTATTCCTCTTGGTAATCAATCGGAATTAAGACGTATGTTATTGGTTGGTCATGGAATACTATGCCTTGTTGATGCGGTGGATGCATCTATTAGATCGGGAGGTGAGATACTTACTCTGGCTTTGCATTTGAATATGGCTGCATGGACACGCTTTGCTTTTTCCGGTATGCTTGAAGTTCGAACCTTGTACAAGGAGAATGTCATCGATATCTATGCTCTTGATCATGATTTAGAGATGGAATGGAAAAGGATGATGAGGTAGTCTTTAATGGTAACTCATCCTTGCTGATACTTCTTTTCAACATCCTGTTAATAGAAATAACGGGGAGACAACTAATTTAAAAAGCATATTACCCCTTAGTATGGTCAGGGTGGACAAGACAGATGAAGAAGTCCTGTGGGATGAAATAATCAGAAGGTTTCATTACTTGGGCTACCAAAAGATGATTGGTCAGCAGATAAAATATCTGGTGATGAGCGGAAACAGACCGGTTGCAGCCATCAGTTACAACCGCCCGGCGCAGCGTGTGGCCGCAAGGGATGAATACATCGGTTGGAATCAGGAAAAAAAGTTGAAACAACGTAAATATGTAATTTCCAATAACCGATTCCTCGTTCCGCCGTGGGTTCAAGTAATGTATCTGGCTCCTATGTTTTGGCCTTGAGCCTGAAACAAGTCGGGTCGGACTGGGAAGACCTATTCAGTGTCCGGCCGATGCTGGCGGAAACATTCATTGACGTTTCACAGTACCGCGGGACTTGCTACAAGACGTCAAACTGGATTTACGTCGGGGAAACAAAAGGGTATGGAAAGATCGGGAAAAGCTATTCATACCACGGCAATAAAAAGGCGGTCTATTTGTACGAACTGGATCACGAGTACAGAAAAAAGCTTGATTTGAGCATCGAACCCAAGCATGTCAAACCCGAATCTCAGCTCCCCACCCCCTCGCAGATAAAGCAACGGGAGGAACGGCGTATGCTGTTGGGGATACCGGACTGGGATAAGCAAATACTGGAAGATTGTGGATTGGACGAGAATACGGTCGGAGGATTGGGTGAAATGCTGGAGGAATATTTAAATGGGTTTTCTGGTGCATGTGCGAACAGCAAGCAAAAGGACCTTATAACGGTCTTTGAAAAGGGACTGTTCAGCGATTTGGACCGCAAATCCATCGAACCTATCGCATTGCGTTACAATGACAAGACGGGAGTGAGAAATCTTCAGATTTTCTTCAGTCACGGGAAGGTTTCGCAGGAAGCCTTGTTGAATAAACACCGGTTAATGCCGCGGAATTGATATGCGAGGAGGATTGCATGGCCAATGTCGACGGCAGCGATTTTCCGAAGAAAGGAACGAACACGGTGGGAGTGGCGCGGCAGCACTGCGGTATACTTGGAAAGACCGAAAATTGCCAAGCGGGCGTTTTTGCAGGTTACAGCAGTAGCCGAGGGTACGCCATATTGGATCGACGACTTTATGTGCCGCAGAAATGGTTCGAGTTTGAATATGCAAAGCGAAGGGAACAATGTGGAGTTCCGGAAGACGTGATTTTCAAGACAAAGAACGAACTTGCACTGGAGATGCTGAAACAGCTTGAAGCTAATGGAGTGCCTTTCAAATGGATAGGGTGTGACAGCGCATTCGGTTCCGACAGGGAATTTCTAGCAAACTTACCCGGCGGCTGTTATTATTTTGCAGACATAAAGGAAAATCAATTGGTGTTCATGGAGATACCTCAAATGACAATTCCTGAAAAACAGAATGGACGTGGTCGAAGACACCTGTATCCGAAGCCGTCCATAAATCCGATTAGTGTTAAAAACATTTCCGAAAATCCTGATATCCCTTGGGAAACGACTTGTATGGGAGAAGGAAGCAAAGGTCCTATAATCACACAAACCAAATGTCTTCGTATCGTGCGGACGACAATAGGACAAGGCGGGGTCAAATGCGTTGCGCCTCTGGATGAAGTTTGGCTTTATATACGCAGATATGAAAACGGACGGATCAAATATTCCTTCTGCAACGCACCTGTAGACATAGCGAGGAAGGAACTTGACCGGGCAGCCACAATGCGTTGGCCTATCGAGCAGTGCTTCAACGAATGCAAGAGTTATCTGGGAATGGACTATTACGAATCACGATCTTGGAATGCTTGGCACCTACATATGGTTTTAATAATGATTGCGCAACTTTTCACACTAAAACTGCGTCGGAAATTCAAGATGGATACGCCTGTTTTATCTATGCCGATGTCTAAGAAATTGATTGGTGTCAGCTTGACTAAAAATATGGAATTTATTATGGAGGCTTTTAAAGATGTTGTATATTATTTGAAGAGGTATGCGGTAGCATATCAGTCGCATAGAAGAAAGAAATTAGTTAATAATGTGATCATTAGTTAAATTCTTTCGCTGTAGTACTAGGATGATATAATTAACCATACCATAACAAGAAATATTGTGGCTAATTATGTGATGCGAAATACAGGATGTATGATTTCACTGAATCGGAGGATGCTATATGATTACAGATAAACAGTTTGAAGACGCCTTTACCGCTGCTGGCGGGTGGTTTTTTCTAACACAGTTTGAGCTAATCAGAGCGTGGGCAGGTAGTAAAGCTGAGCTTGTCGGCTTGATATACAGCAAAGGTTTTGATTCAAAAAGGACTGGGAGCAACACAAGAGTATCTAGTTCTGTAAGGATTATAAACGCTTGTCGAGGAAAAGAAGCTTTAATAAAAATTAGAGACTCAAAAACTATCAATAGAGAACATCCTGAGGCGGAGCATATGGCAAGCGAGTTGCTGTCAAAGTATTTCGGTTGAATCTTTATTATGCCCAAATTCTTGCAGTAAAAGTCTTTAATAAAACGCTTTCCGGGACGCTTAATGTGAAAATAGAATTCTACCCAATAAAATAGTTTTCATGGATTCTACTGTGCTAGATTCTTGTCATAGTTGTTCTCAACTAATTGCAATTTGATGGGATAGTTTAACATAAAATAACAGAATATGTCTTTAAAACTAGAATTCCTCAATCTTTTAGCGTAGACATGCTTTGTTTGAGGCTTGACACTATAGT
>CAZJOD010000138.1:0-9626 GCA_964547525.1 uncultured Clostridiaceae bacterium | reverse complement strand
GTAGAGCACTTGACTTTTAATCAAGGTGTCCGGGGTTCGATTCCCCGATGGCTCACCATCATAAGCGAGAATCAGTTGTTTCTAGGTTTTGAAGCGACTGATTTTTTATTGCGAATAAGTTCTGTGTTATTGACTGTCTATGTTTTAATAAAGTGCTGCCTACATAAGTCAAAATGTCGATTAAATCCTGCTTTCAAAATGAATTTGTACTTTGTATAATGTATTTGTGTATGGTATAATGTATTGACGTTTATGATATATATGTCGGTTTAATCGAATAATTGTTATATATTTAACGAAAATTATTTACTCGGACTTAGGAGGTATTATGTTTAAGATATTAACAAAAAAAATTTTGAACGACCAAGTTAAGTTAATGGTTATAGAAGCACCGTTGATTGCGAGAAAAGCCGAGCCGGGCCAATTTGTAATTTTGAGAATCGATGAATACGGAGAGCGGATACCGCTTACCATTGCGGACTTTGACAGGATAAACGGAACTGTGACTATCATATTCCAAGAGGTCGGTAAAACAACAAAGCACTTGGGAACATTAAATGAAGGTGATAAGTTGTTGGACTTTGTCGGACCTTTGGGTATGGCGTCCGAGTTTGAATCGGACATAAAAAGGGCGGCGGTTATAGGAGGCGGTTTAGGAACTGCAATTGCTTATCCGCAAATAAAAAAGTTAGCTTCAATGGGTGTTGATACCGATGCGATAATTGGTTTTAGAACAAAGGATCTTGTTATTTTGGAAGAAGAAATTAAAGATCATACCGGTAATGTATTTGTTACTACCGATGACGGAACCTACGGTCAAAAAGGATTTGTTACGGATGTTTTAAAAAATCGTATAGAATCGGGTGTTAAATATGATCTGGTTATTGCAATAGGACCTTTGGTTATGATGAAGTTTGTATCGTTGTTAACGAAAAATTACGGGATTAAAACAATTGTAAGTATGAATCCCATTATGATAGACGGAACAGGTATGTGTGGCGGATGTCGTGTTACCGTAGACGGTAAAACGAAATTTGCTTGTGTTGACGGACCTGATTTTGACGGACACAAAGTGGATTTTGATGAAGCTATAAGAAGATCGGCGATGTATAAAAATCAAGAAAAACAGTCCGAACATAAATGTAGATTGGAGGGAATCTAAATTGGCGAATATGTCACTTAAAAAAGTACCGATGCCTGAAGAAAATCCTGATGTAAGAAACAAGCAATTTTGCGAGGTGGCATTAGGTTATACCGAAGATATGGCAATGGAAGAAGCCGAAAGGTGTTTGAATTGCAAACACAAACCATGTATAAACGGTTGTCCGGTTAATGTGCAAATACCTGAGTTTATACAATTGGTTGCAAAAGGAGACTTTGAAAACGCATATAAGAAGATTGCCGAAACAAACAGTTTGCCTGCCATATGCGGAAGAGTTTGCCCTCAGGAAACACAATGTGAGCAGTTATGTATAAGAGGGAAGAAAGGCGAACCTGTTGCCATTGGAAGATTGGAAAGATTTTGTGCGGACTGGTACATGAAAAATAAGGAAATTAAGCCGGATACGCCGAATAAAAAAAATAAAAAGGTCGCTGTGATAGGTTCGGGACCTGCAGGTTTAACCTGTGCCGGTGATTTGGCAAAAATGGGATATGAAGTAACAATCTTTGAAGCGTTTCATGCTCCCGGTGGAGTTTTAGTTTATGGAATCCCGGAGTTCAGGTTACCCAAAAAACTTGTTCAAGAAGAAATTGATAATGTAAAAAAATTAGGTGTTGAGATAAAAACCAATGTTGTTGTAGGTAAGACATTAACTTTTGAGGATTTGAAAGCCGAAGGTTATGAAGCTGTATTTATTGGCAGTGGTGCGGGCTTGCCGAGTTTTTTAGGGATAGAAGGCGAAAACTTGAACGGTGTTTATTCCGCAAATGAATTTTTAACCAGAATCAATCTTATGAAAGCGTATAGATTCCCTGAATTTGATACACCTGTGCAAGTTGAGGATAATGTTGCCGTGGTAGGAGGCGGAAATGTTGCCATGGATGCGGCAAGATCGGCTAAAAGGTTAGGAGCTAAAAATGTATATATCGTATACAGAAGATCCGAAAAAGAATTGCCTGCAAGACTGGAAGAAGTTCATCATGCAAAAGAAGAAGGGATCGAATTTAGGTTGTTAAATAACCCGGTCAGGATACTTGGCACTGAAGACGGTAAGGTAAAGGGATTGGAATGCATAAGAATGGAATTAGGAGAGCCGGACTCTTCCGGAAGGAGAAGACCTGTTCCCGTACCAAATTCTGAGTTTGTATTAGATGTTGGAACTGTTATAATTGCAATTGGACAAAGTCCTAATCCGTTGATCAAAAAATCCGTACCTGAGCTGGCTACACAAAAATGGGGAGGGATCATAACCGAAGAATCGACCGGTGCGACAAACTTACCCGGCATATATGCCGGAGGGGACGCCGTTACAGGAGCGGCAACAGTTATTCTGGCTATGGGAGCGGGCAAAGATGCGGCAAAAGCCATAGATGAATATCTGAATAAATAAAGGGGGAATTCGGATTGAAATATATTGTTCTTGGGAAAACAGGTATGACAATACCCAAAGTTACATTGGGATGTTGGGCTATAGGAGCCGGTAGCGAGTGGGGTAAAAGTCTTGAAGATTCGGTTTACATGGCAACTATGGAAAAAGCGTTAGATCTGGGTGTAAATTTTTTCGACACCGCTCAAGTATACGGTGCAGGTCATTCCGAAATCCTTGTAGGAAATGTAATAAAAGATATCAGAGATAAGGTCGTTATATCCACAAAAGCCCTAGCTCCCGATTTAACAGAAGATAAGTGCGAAAAAACGGTTATGCAAAGCTTAAAAAGACTGCAAACCGATTATATAGATATCATGTTTTTACACTGGCCGCATCCGGATATACATATAGAACGTAATGTGGAGCAGCTGCAGAAGTTAAAAGACAAGGGTATGATACGGGCGATAGGGCTTTCGAACATCACATTGAAGCATATGGAATTAGCGTCCGCTGTAGCCGATTTGGATGTTATACAACCTTGTTATAATTTGTTTTGGAGACATCCTGAAAAAGAAATTTTTCCTTATTGTATAAAAAATAATATTGGTGTAATAACCTATACTTCCATTGCATCAGGGTTGTTAACAGGAAAATTTAATAAGGATACTAAATTTGACCCGGATGACAACAGAAGTTACTTGTTAGCGCTCTTTCAACCTAAGATATATGAAAAGGCCGTTGATGAGGTTGAAAAAATAAAATGTATATCACAAAAAATAAATAAAACCGTATCTCAAGTTGTTATAAATTGGACTATGAACAGACCGGGAGTCACCTCTGCTATTGTCGGAGCTAAAACACCCGCCCAGACGGCTGAAAATGCAGCAGCGGCAGATTTCGACTTGTCGGTTGAAGACACTACTCTGTTAAATGAATTAGGTAAGGAGATAATTGGATTGACGGCACAATGGGATACAATGTATCGTAAAAACGATGACAGACTTAAAATAAAATATTAACGATATTACCCTAAACATTTTTTTAAGTTGACATAATCGGAACACATCCAACGTTAAAGACATATATTTTAATGAATGATTTTTTAGAATAATTTTGCACATAGGCAAGACGTTGTAATAACAAATGCCAAAAACTGATTTTATCTACATAACAGTAATGGAGGTGATTCGATGGATTACAAGGAATTGTTAAATAAATGTAAACAACAGCCCGGATGGCTGGCATCGGGGGAACAAAAGCAAAAGGTAGCCTACGCTAAGTATATCGATTGGGTTAAAAAGCAGGATTCTGAATTTAAAACAGCTAAAAAAAACCAATCAAAATAAAATGTACATTACTGAAAACCGCTTTTAGGAGCGGTTTTTTTATGTAAAAACCCCCCTTGACATGGTCAAAGGGGGTTTTACTCGATTTTGGAGCGGGTGAAGGGAATCGAACCCTCACAATCAGCTTGGAAGGCTGATGTTCTACCACTGAACTACACCCGCAAGTGGAGCGGGTTACGAGATTCGAACTCGCGACTTTCACCTTGGCAAGGTGACACTCTACCGCTGAGTTAAACCCGCGTGTCGCGTATGGTTATTATACCGGTATAAATTATATTTTGTCAACAAAAAATGTTTAAATTCAAACCTTGCAGAGTCCGCCGGTGACGTTTTATCACGTTTTAATTTTATCCGGTATCGTTTATACATAATGTCTTATTAATAGTATAACCGAGTGGAAAAATTATATATTATTTTTATCTATAAATGCATGATTAACGCACCATTTATTTTAATAAAAATATATAATGTATCTGTAAGATAAAAAATACATGGAATGTTTTACGTTAAAACTTATGTAATACGGAGGTATAGTTATGAATGTCATGATAATGACCGATCTTGAAGGAATAAGCGGTGTGGATAAAATAGAGATGGTTTCGGATGTAGGTACACCGGGGCACAGATTTGCACTGGAAAGACTCATGCTGGATCTAAATGCCGCCATTGAGGGTGCTTTTGAAGGTGGAGCGACATCTGTCTATGTGGAAGACGGTCATGGTGGTGGTAATAATTTTATTAAAGAAATGCTTGATCCCAGAGCTGTCCAATTAAATTCCTCAAGCTGGAACGAGATGATAAGAGCCGGACAAATTAACGCATACATGGAAGTCGGTGCTCATGCTATGGCCGGTACTATCAATGGATTTTTAGATCATACACAAAGCTCCAAGGTGTGGTATAACTACATAGTTAACGGGCGTAGGTGCGGAGAGATTGTTCAAGGTGCCATATTTACCGGTGCTTTCAATGTTCCTTTCGTAATGGTCAGCGGGGATGAAGCTGCCTGTGTTGAAGCCAAATCTTTCCTAGGAGACATAGAGTGTGCCGTTGTGAAATATGGTGTAGGACGAAACAGAGCCCGTTTGATAGACTTGGACGAATCGTTAAATAGAATCAAAACAGCTGCATGTGAAGGTATGAAGCTTATAGGAAAAATTAAACCATATAAGCCTTTATTTCCGCTTGAAATAAAATTGGAGTTATATAGAAGCGATATGTGCGACGGTTTGGTGGAAAGATGTGCGGGGGTTGAGCGTATTGATGCGAGAAGTGTAAGAAAACTTGTTCACAAAGTGGAATATTATAGAGATATCTTATTTTAATATTTCTTATCCGGGTACCGGTTTATTCAGCCCGGTTTAAAAAGATTTGAAGCTTTTTGTGTATGTGATATAATAACTTTCGCGTATATTTTATACTTTCAATGTATACTATGTATAGTGGAAGATATTCGCCGGTATCCGGGAGGTTATATAAAAATGGTGAAGTTTGTTAATTTCGATCTGCATTTAAAAAATATAAATGAGATTGCCGGAAGTCAAAATGTTTTGACCGATGTTTCTTTAAAACAATATACATCGTTCAAGATAGGGGGACCGGCGGCAATAATGGTTTTCCCCGCATGTACCGACATGTTGGTTAAGACTTTAAAGTATCTGATCGAAAATAATATAAACAGATTATTAATAGGTAACGGAACAAACTTGCTGGTATCCGATAAAGGTTTTAACGGTGTTGTTATACATACCGCAAAAAATATGAAAAGTGTATCGGTTGAAGGTGAATATATAACCGCACAATGTGGAGCTTTGATGTCAAGCATCGCATCGACGGCTTTAAGCCATTCTCTCTCCGGATTGGAATTTGCATCAGGAATACCCGGAACACTAGGGGGAGCGTTATATATGAACGCCGGAGCTTATGATTGTAATATTAGCGATATAGCTTTAGAAACTAAAGCCATGGATGAACAAGGTAACATTATAAACATTGTGGGCTTGGGTCATCAATTCGGATATAGGACCAGCTGTTTTAAATCTAACGGTTTGATTATAGTGGAGAGCAAACTGAAATTATCACCTAGTGATTACGATATCATTAAAGAAAAAATGAAAGATCTGAATATAAAAAGAAAGACCTGCCAACCCTTGGAGTTTCCTTCCGCCGGGAGTGTTTTTAAAAGGCCGGTAGGGTATTATGCGGGTAAATTGATAGAAGACACCGGTCTTAAAGGATGTAGTATAGGTGGTGCGTGTGTCAGTGAAAAACATGCAGGTTTTATTATCAATAAAGGGAATGCCACTGCAGAGGATGTGAACCGGTTGATAAATCATATAATAGAGAAAGTATATTGTAAATACGGGGTTGTGTTGGAGCCCGAAATAATACGGATTGGAGAGTTTTAACAATATGGAAGGCAAAGCAAGGTTGATAATTGTAACCGGCATGTCAGGAGCGGGAAAATCCACCGCTGCAAATTATTTTGAAGATAAAGGGTACTTTTGTGTTGATAATCTGCCTCCGTTTCTACTACCTAAAATTGCAAGTATGGGAAGCAACGGTAGGGGTGGATGCACTGACACGGCTATAGTGGTCGATATAAGGGAAGGAGATCTTTTAAACGACCTTTTACCTGTACTTGATGAAATGAAGCAGGATGATATTTATTTTGAGATGTTATTCTTAGATGCAAATGACAGTTCTATAATAAAAAGGTACAAAGAGACTAGAAGAACACATCCTTTGGACAAGGATATAGGTCTGCAGGAAGCCATAGCCAGAGAAAGAGTTATCTTAAAAGAAATTAAAGCCCGTGCCGATTATATAATTGACACTTCCGAATTGTTGACACGAGAATTTTTGCATGAATTGGACAATATTGTATTTAATAAAATGTTTTCGGGGTTGGTGATAAATATAATGTCCTTCGGATTTAAGTATGGAATTCCGGTTGAAAGCGATCTGGTATTCGACGTAAGATTTTTGCCTAACCCTCATTATATTCCGTCTTTAAAAAATTTAACGGGAAAAAGCCAAGCGGTAAAAAACTATATCTTTCGCCATGAGGAAACTAAAATTTTTATGGATAAGCTGGTGGACATGCTTAAATTTTTAATACCTCAATATGTTAAAGAAGGAAAACAGCATTTAATCATAGGGATAGGATGTACCGGAGGAAGGCACAGATCGGTGGCAATTTCAAACGATATGGCCGAAAGGTTGAAAAAGGAAGGGCACTCGGTGGTTTGTAGACACCGCGATATAACAGGAAGGTAACAAAAAGATAAATGAGTGAAATTATTTTAACGGCTACATGCGTGTTCGGAGTGGAATCTATTTTAGCTTCAGAGATAAAGCAATTAGGTTATGAAAATATAGAAGTGAAGGACGGGCGTGTATCATATCCATGCAAGTATGCGGACATTGCAAGAGCGAATATACATTTGAGAACCGCGGAAAGAGTTTTATTAAAAATTACAGAGTTTGAAGCGACAACCTTCGATGAGTTGTTCGACAAGGTACATGAAATCCGGTGGGATGATTATCTGGATGTTAGCTCAGAGTTTCCTACCGATGTAACTACAATAGATTCAAAATTGTTCGGAGTATCGGCTGCACAATCAATAGTAAAAAAAGCTACGGTGGAAAAACTTAAGAAGTGTTACAAAACGGAGGTTCTTCCGGAAAACGGGGCTAGGCAAAAAATATCGGTTTCCATAATGAAGGACTTGGTCACAGTTTACTTAGATACATCAGGTACGGGTCTTCATAAAAGAGGCTATCGAACTTTGACCGGGTTGGCACCCTTAAAAGAAACTTTAGCGGCGTCAATGATAATGGTCAGTAGGTGGAAAAAAGACAGGGAATTTTTAGATCCTCTGTGCGGTACCGGAACCATACCGATTGAAGCGGCCATGATAGGAAAAAACATAGCACCCGGTATTAACAGACGGTTTGTTTCAAATAATTGGAGCCGAATTCAAAAAATCGATTGGGATAAAGCCTATGAAGAAGCGCACGATAATATTGACAGAACTGTAAAACTTGTAATACAAGGCTCCGATATTGACGATAAAGCTTTGGATATGGCCAGATATCATGCCAAACAAGCCGGAGTTTTTGAAGATATTCATTTTCAAAGGAGAGATGTAAAGGAGATATCATCGTCAAAAAAATATGGTTTTATCATTTGTAATCCTCCGTATGGAGAAAGAATAGGTGAAAAGAGCGAGGTGGAAAAATTGTATGCTACAATGGGAAAAGTTTTTGATAAGCTTCCCACGTGGTCGAAATATATTCTCACACCTTATAAAAATTTTGAAACCATTTATGGAAAAAAGGCCAATAAGCGCCGGAAGTTGTATAACGGCATGATAAATTGCACATATTATCAATACTATGGAGAACAGCCTGTTTTTTTTCAAAAAAAATAAAAAAGTTCTTGCATTGTTAACATTGTTGTAGTAAAATACTACTTGCTGTGATGAGACATACGATGATATGGGAGATTGCTACTAAAGGATTTAAAACATTCAACATCAGGGTAAAACGATTTTAAAATCAAATCCTGTAGGTAGGTAACTTTCATGGAGAATGTCCGATTCTTGAAACCGGGCGCCAAGTCACTGTGCAATGTTAAAATGCGGTAAAGTGTTTTTAAAAGTTGCCCAGGTAAGGTAAAACCACGATTTCCTGGGTTTTTAAATTGCCTGATATGATACACCCGGTAGAGTGTGCAGATTTAATACATGAAGTTAATAGGTTACAAGGAGGCAAAATATGGAACAAAGAATCAGAATCAGATTAAAAGCATTTGATCACAATTTGCTTGACCAGTCTGCTGAAAAAATTGTTGAAACCGCAAAAAGAACTGGGGCTAACTTATCCGGACCGGTGCCGTTGCCCACAAAAAAAGAAATTGTTACAATCTTAAGAGCTCCTCATAAATATAAGGATGCACGCGAGCAATTTGAGATGAGAACACACAAAAGGCTGATTGATATTTTAAAGCCCACGCCAAAAACAATTGATGCTTTAATGAGATTGGATCTTCCTGCCGGTGTGGAAATAGAAATTAAGCTTATATAGCTTTTTAATAAAGGTCAAGTTCATTATATGAGAAAATGAACCAATAACCTAAGGAGGTAAAACAAGTGATGAAGTATATCCTAGGCAAAAAAGTAGGAATGACTCAAGTGTTTGACGAAGCGGGATTGTTGATCCCGGTAACGGTTTTACAAGCGGGTCCGTGTACGGTTGTTCAAGTCAAGACACATGAAAACGACGGTTATTCCGCTTTATGTATAGCTTATGAAGACATTAAGGAAAAAAAGGTTACCAAGCCCGTTTTAGGTATTTACAAGAAAGCCGGTGTTTCTCCTAAGAAATATTTGCGAGAGATGAGAACTGATGATATCGGTGATTTTGTGGTAGGAAAAGAATTTAAATCCGAAGATATGTTCCAAGAGGGTGACAGGATAGATATAACGGGCACCTCAAAAGGTAAAGGATTCCAAGGTACGGTTAAAAGACACGGTACGTCAAGAGGCCGTGAAACACATGGTTCCCATTACCACAGAGGACCGGGTTCTATGGGTGCGAATTCCGACCCGAGTAGAGTTTTTAAAGGTAAAAAGTTACCCGGACATATGGGGAACAAGCAAGTGACGGTAAAGAACTTGAGAGTTGTAAAAGCAGATAGAGAAATTAATCTATTAATCGTAAAAGGTGCCGTACCCGGACCTAA
>CAZJOD010000137.1:0-9664 GCA_964547525.1 uncultured Clostridiaceae bacterium | reverse complement strand
AAAATGATTCACGAAACATGAATTAGGATGTGTGATAGTAACAATGTGAAAAACTTGTAGCCCTACGGTCTAAAATCTTAAAAAATATTTGACAAATACTGATGGTAAAAATGAAAGTAAGGATTTGAATATGAGAATAAATAATCCGGAAAAAATTGATTGGCAAGGCACGATTGTATCTATTCAACCTCGCACTACTGTGTGGAGATACAGACTTGATAACCGCACTCACTATCATCGCGGTTACAATCTGTTTCTAGATGGCGAAGCCAATGGAATAAAGACTCAGTTTTCCGTAGCTATCTCGGAGAAACAACAACAGAAAATGTTCTTCCGAATTGGTGATGTGATAAAAGGGTCTGCATGGACAAAAATGTATGATGTGAGTGACTACGCCGACTACTACCGTGCCGGAAGCTTGAAAATCATAAAAAAAGCAGGACAAGCAAAAACTACGACGCCACCCTATCTTATTGATCCACCGGATATGGCAACCTATGAAGAGCGTGGTGCAAGAATGCTCAGTACCGCAAGTTACAAGGGAAAGTGCTTTCAATGTGCATGGGCCACAATGTCGGCGGTTGAGATTGAGTATAACTGGGGTGTGACTAAGAAATACCGTTTCGAGAGTTTCTGCTACGGTCCTAAATCATGTAAACTTTATAAAATGGGCAAGCCGCGGGCAGTGCCGTACAAAGACTGTGGTTCAGTCTATGACGAGGGGTGGTTGGACGATCTTTGCACAGAACGACGTCGTGAAGACGATTAATCATATTTTTAGAAAAAACTAAAACGGATCATGGTAAAAAAAGGTACTCGGAGACATTTCTCAACTAACCCAGGTGCACCTTTGGGCGCACCTGCCGGTTCACAGCGGTCGGTAATACCGACCGCTTAAGGGCTTTGATTGAACAGCGTTTATTTTCCCTTAAGTAGCTACAAATTAGACAAGGTATACCTTTCAAGTGGCTGTGATTGCTGTGAAATAGCTAAATTTCAAGATTTACAAGGTTCATACAAAGGTTCACTTCAAATCCTTTATTGAAAAATCTGATAAAACAGTTCCACTTACTTCCGGCTTCCGCTCAATCGTCATAATGACCTTTGCATGAAAGTATTTCCGTAACACCGTCCTTTAGTCGATATACAAGCCGATTCATTCCATCAATTCGTCTGCTCCAAAAACCGCTTAATTCACCTTTCAGTGGTTCAGGATTACCTATTCCGCTATATCCGTTTCGGTCAATGTCTTACAAAATCAGGTTGATTCTTTTCAGCGTTTTCTTGTCCTGTGTCTGCCAATATAGATAATCTTCCCACGCTTCATCAAACCATACTTTTCTCATCACTTCTCCTCTATAGGTTCATGTTCTTTCCCTTTTCCTGCATTCAAACATTCTATCCCTCGGCGTAAGTGTTTCAAATTACTCTCACTATAAAACGGATCATCATTGGCGACAATCTCAAATGGAATACGCCTTTCACGCAAAACAGCTTTCGCAAATAGGTTTATTGCGACCGATGTATTCATCCCAACTTCAGCGCAAAAAGCATCGAATTGCTTTTTCACGTTCTCATCCATACGAATACTTAATGTTGTTTGTGCCATAATGTAACACTCCCTTCACTATTAGTATATACATTGTAACACAAATCAATGCATATGTAAATTCAAATTTGCAATATTTTTATGGTTTTATCTGCTAAAGTTCATTATTTCCTTTCACAAAAAAATTGGTTACCGGTTTGTTAATGTCCATTCAACTATTCCTCTTTTTCATGGAGTTCTTTGCCACTGGGAGAGTATTCTGTGTAGCTGTCCAGCATTGCCACAACCTCAGCAGCTTCGGCTGATAGAGTACTATCCTCTGCAATCACCTTATCAAGGTCTATTCCAACAATTCCGTTATTGTTGAATTCAAAGCTGATGCCGTCATAATTGCCATCAACTTTTGCAGCATTCTCAAAACTCGCCCATGTATCCGGCTATCCCTTTTCACCCGATCCATTCGCCTAAGCGTTTTACATTAATTCAACCTTAGCTCTATCAATTACCTTATCCAACGCTTTCAGTTTTGTAGCGTCAAGCTTTGGTGCAACATAGCTGTCAAGCAGCTTTTTGTATCGGATATTAGCTTCTTTGATAATATTATTCTCAGCCTGCAGGATGTCTGCATCAGACCATGCGCTCCTGTCTGCAATAAATGAATAGAAGTTATCCATATAATTATCCAAAGTGCTGTCAGTCATCATGAAGGAATGTCCTCCGGTCTGCAATATTTCCTTAGTTTCAGCTAGAAGCTTCTTCATGGGAACCGACTGCTTTCTGCAGAAGAATTTATAAAGTGCACGTCCAATCTCAAGGTCTATTATCATCTGTGTAGTTGAGTGAACTGTACATGTCAGAAGGTTTCCTATGCTGTATCCTTCAATATATTCTGTTGAACCGGCATATGCACAGGCTGAATACTTCATTACCCTTTCAAGTACACATTGCATGCCGGGCAGCTTTGCGTCGGTATAGTCCGGGTTGAACCGTATCTTTGCGCTGTATATGTCTTTAAACATATCATGAACCATTATATCCTGTAGTATAGCTTCAGGAGAGGAGAATACACCCTGAAGAGTACGCATGTCAACAACTCCGGTAACGCAGAAGCCGGTAATCTTGTTAGGGTTGTCAATACCGAAATGAGTATTTACAATATCAAGAACAAGAGCCATACCAAGTATTTCGGTGGCTGCCATTAGTGCAGTACCTTCTACGGTAACAGCTGATGTTCCACCTGCTGTCGACATTGGTGTTGCACCACGGTTTATATAGCCTTCCTTAGCAGTAGCAATTATTTTACGCCCCGTAGACTCGTCAATAATCATCGGACTTATAACCATATTTGCACTGAAGAAAGAAGGTTCCTTAACTCCATTTATAATATCCATTTCTTTGAAATAAGGTATCAACCTGTCATCCCAAAAGCCAACAGGAGCTGTCATTTTATCTGTAATGTCAAATACTGCGCGATAACGAAACAGCGGTTCAATTACTTGGGGAACGTCACTGATCATTGTCGGTACACGAACAGACTTTATCTCCGGAATCATATGCTGTACTTTTATGGATTCAATAGCATCTTCATAAGTAGCGTATCTTTTCTTGCCGGTAGTTAAGTCATAAATAAAAGGAATAGAGTCATTAACTATTGGTGAATAAGCATTTGTGGTGTTTTCAAAAATGGTGCTGTTTTTTGCATAGTCCTGCTGCTTTTGCTTAAGCGCATTTATCATTTCACGACTGAAGCAAACAGTCATTTTTTCGTCGTTAACACCCGCACCATACTGTCGAAGCAGGTCACGGAGCGGAGCATAGTGAACTCTCATACCTTCAGTTTCAAGAAGATTACATACAGCTTCATTGAGCTCAGTAAGCTGTTCCTTTGTAAACAAATTTAACATTTTTCATCACCTCTTATATTTTATTGTAAATAGGTAAGTATTGTTATATAATTGATAAAAACCATACAACATTGACAGTATATCATAGTTTTTTGGCTCCTATATAATAATAAAATAGCATAAATACTATAACAATATTGACTTTCACGGAGGTATCATATGGTCAAGGGAGAATATATTCACAAATTTTCTGACAATTTATTAGGTGAATTTTCTGTAGTTAATTCAAGCTTGATTAACATTCTTTCCGGTGGTCACTATGTTTGTGACAGGAGTTTTTTTGAAAATAACTATTACAAATCAGGTTACTACATGATCTATGTTGAAAGCGGCTACGGATATATTGAGACTCAACACAGCAAGCAGAAGATTTATGAAAATACCATGTTTTTTATGGATTTGAGTAAGCCCTATAAAATTTTTGCGGACAAGCAGCTACCATGGAAAATTCACTGGCTCCTTTTTACAGGTCAGTCCTCCGATTATATAATGGAAAAAATCATGCTAAGCAATAATCATATTTTTACCCTTGCTTTGGAGGACAAGCTATGCAACGGGTTTATATCAATTCTGGACTATTACCTGAGCAACCCTGACAGCGAGCATCTTTCAATAAAACTTCACAGTATGATGACCTCACTGCTTTGCGAAATCGTCTTAAGCTGCAGCTACTTTTCATTGAAGCTAAATCATCAGGTTAAGTATCCTGACCCCGTGAAAGTAATAATTAAATATATTGAGCAAAATTATTTTAGGAAAATAACAATTGATGTACTGGCAAAGCTGACTTATCTGAACAAATCCTATCTCATACGATTATTCAAAAAACATACAGGCTATGCACCCATTGAATTCATAAATAAATTCAGGCTCGAGTACAGCCGCCAGCTGCTATTGTCAGAGCATATATCTGTAGAGCAAGTTGCGATGAATCTTGGCTTCGGAACACACAGCTATTTCACCAAATGCTTTAAAAGAGAATACTCCATTACCCCTACTGAGTATATCAGTCGCAAGTGACTTGAACCGCATGCTCTCTCCCATCGTCAGTCAAAATTAACTTAATAAAATCAAATACATGATAAGCACATCCGGTTAATCACTCGTCCAATTATTAAATACTGCCATAGCATCGTTCTCTGTAAATTGTCTCAGTAGCAGTCTTTATGTTTAAATTTTAATCGTGCCCATGTGATTCATAGCGTCAACCTCCCATTATGCTTACTTTGTAATCCAAGGAATTGGATTTCCTTGCTCTAATATTCCGGGTCCGAAAGGTGTTGTTTCTCCTGTATCCGGATTGGTAGGTTGGTCAACTTGAAATAAAAAACCGCTCTTTCCGTATCTGCCTAGTTTGTTTTGGTCGTAGCGTTCGCTATCCATGCAAATGTTGACAGCTTTCAATGCAACCGCCACTTCCCCGCTTCCATTAAAAAGCTCATGTTCCCATAAAAATATACATTCGATATTCAAAAAACACTCTTTGATTCGCGGTGCATTGACCTTTGAAGCTTTCTCCGCCGTTAAGCCGGAGGCAGTGATTTCATCTGTTTCAAACTGATTATTACCAATCGTTTTAACACAGCGATCATAAATGTCGTTTGAGGGGAAATTTAACACGCACACCCTCGTTTCTTTAAGAGATTTATACATGTGCCCGCTTTTATCAACTTTTCCCATAATACAGATATAATTGTCCGCTCCACTTCCCACAAAGGAAGACCAAGATTGCAGACAGGCGTTTTCTTTACCGTTCGATTTCCAACCTGTGACGACGAATACCAGCGACGGCATAGCTATCACAAAATCATACCATGACATATTACCGCAGGCTTCCAAGTATTGCTCGTTAAATCTCTCTGGTCTTTCAAAAATAGAAATTTCCTTTTTCATAGTGAAGCTCTCCCTTTTATTTCAATCATAACATAACAAACACAACAACAGTGTGTCATGTTTGATTATTTTTCGGTTCAATTTTCATTCAGTTGCAATTGGACAAACAAGGGTGGGTTTGTCAAACGGGTCATACCCTTTTTTTATCCAAAAAGGACTATAGCTCCAAATAGATTTTAATATAGCTGTATGTAGCTTGTTACACGAAAACATATATTTGGGGTGGATTTACAATAGGTATTTTTAAGGAAAAATTTCTAAGAGAGCATGGAGATTTAGATGGATTTGTTGAAATTTTTTTTATGAATAGTAATGGGTCAGTCAGCAGTATGGGTATATCAAAAAGCAACTTAGGATATTTAGAACTTATGAGAGATGTGTATGAAGTATGCCCATACTAACATGGTCAGTAACGCTAATAACCGTCCCTAACAAGCATGAAATCAGAATAGACGAAATTAAACCCGTATAATATCCCCTGTGTTATGCTATTAAATTCTTTTTCGTGAAATATCCATATTACATATTCTCCTTTAAAACCTGCACAATTTCATCCATATTTTTCGCAAATACACTAAGTCTGTCAGCAATCATTTTTCTTTTCTCAACATCCTGCAAAACAGCAAGGGTGACATTAAACCCGCCGCCTAAATCCTCCAAACCACCATTTCCATATGCGCCTTGCCTGCTTAAAATGGGTATGATTTCAGAAATGAAACCCAAGTCAGGATTCAAGTCTAAGGCTTTAGATAAGAACCGACTCGATGTTGCCGCGATTGTTTCAAAATCACAGACAAAACTCGTATGCGTTCCCCATAAATCAACTTCATCCTGCGTTTTACCGTCATAAAAACCATTTTTTATATCATCAGCCCATGCACGGAACGCTTTAGCTCCAAAGTAATATTTGTCTGTTTCCAAGGTTAAGATTTCAAGCATTTTCATAATCGCATCCCGGTAGATTTCGGATAGTATTTTTCGTTCCTTTTTTTCACCGACGAAAATCCAACCTTTCAATTCTTTATCGGAAAAATATTCATCATTCAGTGCAAATTTGTTAAAATCATTACTGCACGGCCATTTATTCAAAAAGATATTACCATGTTCCTCATATCCACAAATCAAGCTGTAATTTCCCTTGAAGTGGATGACAGGGATACCCTTGTCAATGTAAGCCATCAGTGTTTGGCGATACATTTCTTTGTTCGCAATAATCTTTTCTTTCGGGACATAGGTACAGGCGTAACCCATTTTATCGAAAATGCCTTCTATATAATCTGAGCAGTCATCGTTATATAGGATATTATAATCCGAAACGCAATAGCGATCGCTGTAGAAAACTTGATTTTTCGGATATACCTGTGCGAAACAATCCCCGGTGATTCCGGCGATCAGCCAATAACCGAAATCCTTTTCACCAAGACACTCCATCAGCCGTTCACAAGCGCCGTCAAAAGCAAAATTTTCGCCCCGTTCTCCGATGCAATAGGTTTCGATATTTGAAATTTGATTGTTGCTCCGTTTTGTAATCATAGCTAATTCTCCCCTTTTGGTTTTAGTTTTTTTCTTAACTTCAAGCTGTGAAACCTTGATATTACGAATTGTAATTGGCATATCGCCACCGCCGTTAATGAGAATGGGATGACCGGGCGAATAATGCAGATCAGTTTTCATATACGGCAAATTTTCCGCGCAGATCCGCACTTCGCCGTTGATAATGACGGAAAGATATTTTTCGCCGATAATCCAAGAAACCGAATTATATTCGCCTTTTTTTACTTCACCAAGATATGGATATAAAAATTCATTTCCGAAAATCGGTTGGTTAAATATGATAGCATGTTTTGATAATACAGGATCGGGGTTATTTCTTTCGTTTATGGCAAAGCTGCAATTTCCAAAATGAATCCTAATCCCTTCGTCGGCATTTTTCGGCGAAACATCAAACATAAACTCAAAATCCACACGGAACGGCAACTTTACTTCAATGTCGGTTGACAAATAACGGGTTCCGACATATGTAGAAAAAACCGCTTCACCACTCGGCAGTACATCGTATCGAATATATCCTCCGCTTGTTTTAATAGGCGTTAGTTTATCCATCGGTACATTGATTTCCCACAATATCGGATTTGCAGCTTCGATTTCAGAGATAGTAATATCGTTTATTTCTTCCGGTGGATCGAACAGCGCAGGGTCGGCAAGCCGTTTTTTTACCGGTACAAACAATGCGACAAGCTCCCTTTTTTCATCAGGAGAAATCAAATTTTCCAATATGGCAGGATGGCGCAGTTCACCATCATGTGTGTAGTCAATCTCATAAAACTTATTATCATCAAAACTCTTTATAAGAGAACGGAACCGTTCGCTTAAGTCCTCGTCAAGATATACATTGATTGATGCGAACAATCCACCGTTAAAAGAATCGTCACTAAATTTGCTTTCATTTTTAAAATCATCCGGGATGCGCTGGATAATTACATCACCTACATCGGATTGATACTCAAACCGTTCGTGCCGTCCGGGTTCGCAGAGAGGGAAGTTTTGTTTTTGTATCCACCGCCAGAAATCGTCAATATCGGATTTCTGTTCATTTTCTTTCAAATATGACGATATAACACGCATACAGGGAAGTGAAAGGATAGAGGGTTCAACAGGCTTCGCCAACCGTTCACTGATTTTACTCAAATCCTCATAAGTAACGGGTTCGCGTTCCTCCATCAGTTCAAGCTGCTTGTCCATTTCCTCATACAACAACGGTATAGCGGAGATTTTGGTTACACCGTTATCAATCATGGTCTGTAAAAAATCACCGACAATACGTTTTAACTCTATTAGCGCACCGATTTCACCATCAATGGTGTGAATACGGTTGACGAAAGTTTCAACAACCACACTCATGCTCTCGTTTTCGTAAATCCGCAAAATGTCCTTGACGGGAATCTGCATTTTGCGAAGCACCATGATTTGTTTTAGACGTTCGATATTTTCTGCATCGTAAAAACGGTACTTTTCAAACGCGGGTCTAATGCTTTGAATCAGCCCAATTTGTTCATAATAACGCAGACTGCGGGATGATAACCCAAGCTGTATTGTCAGGTCGGTAATTTTAATAAGCTCATTGTTAGTGCTATCCAAATGGCATAACCTCCTTCCTATATATTTCAAGTCTACCACTTGACCGTGCGTCAAAGTCAAGGGGATATGTGGATATTCTACATTATTATTTTTTGTTGTTTTCGTTTGTCAAACTTAACAAGTTTAATGTAATACGGGATGTTATCAATGATAAAAATATAATAAATGAAAAGGAAAACAGAAAACGGGTTATGCCGGGCTTATACTGTACGCTGTGACCATAAGGTTTTGAATGCCGAAAATTTTTCAGGGTAGTTTAATAATTCAATGATTTTGTCAGCGCATTCTTCATTTGTCTTTTCATAATACTCCATTCATGATGATGATTTTACCTTTTTATCTTTATTTTATACCATAAAAGAATATTTTAATTTCTTTCGCTGCCGGATAAGCAAATCGGTTTATATCTGCAATCACTTTATCAATATCATATAAAACTTTGATGTTTTCAAATGCTACTTTCCCGTTATTCACCATTAAAATACCAGCTCTTGCGATATTACCATCTTTAGCAGGACAACCAAGCGAACCAAAATTTGCAAACAACTTGTGTTCATCACAGTTTATTGCTGTCATATGGTCATGCCCATATAAAATGACATCAGCGTTGATATCAGAAAACATTTGATAACAGTTTTCCAGATTGGGATGTGGTGTGTAGCGAATATATTTATTGGAATTATCCATACAATAATGCATCACGGCAAAATGCAAATCACCTAAGTCAAACTCACTACGATAAGGAAGTCCTCTCAAAAATTCAATGGATTCATTAGATAATAAGGCATGCTCCCATTTATGATGCTCCATTTCTTCATATCCCATATGCTCTTCATTGGGTACTTGTGTTGGCAGACCTTCTAATAAATATCTCTCATGATTCCCACGAATTGCAACTATATTTGGAATTTGCATAATGCGTTGAACAGTTTCTTCGGGGTATGGACCAATACCAATAATATCTCCGCAACAAATAATCTTCTCACAGTTTTCTGTATACAATTTTTCGAGCACAGCATTTAATGCTATGGCATTGTTATGTATATCCGATATTACGCCAATCCTCATATATCACCTTCTCCATAATAAAACTAATTTATCTTCCATGCCTATATGTATTTTATTAGTTCAATGCTATCTTCACCAATAACTTGTATATTTAATCTATCAAAAAAGTGTT
>CAZJOD010000136.1:0-9693 GCA_964547525.1 uncultured Clostridiaceae bacterium | reverse complement strand
CTCAATATATCGTTCATCCAGCCCATATTCCACTTATAATTAAAACCTAATCCGCCTATTGCAACCGACTTTGTAACCATAGGCCATTGACCGGATTCTTCTGCAATCATCAATGCTCCGGGAAATTTAGAACTTATGGCATTATTTAACTTTTTTATAAATGATATCGCTTCAAGATTTTCTCGTCCGCCGTAACAATTCGGAATATAATCTTTTCTTGCAAAGTCCAAATATAACATTCCTGTTACAGCATCAACCCTGAGTCCATCCAGGTGAAAAATATCAAGAAAAAACATTGCATTTGATATCAAGAAGCTTTGTACTTCGTTCTTTCCATAATTAAATATATATGTTCCCCACTGCGGTTGTTCTCCTTGCTTCGGGTCTAAATGTTCATATAGCGCCGTACCGTCAAATGCGGCTAAACCTGATGTATCTTTTATAAAATGGCCCGGCACCCAATCCAAGATAACTCCCAGACCTTTTTGGTGACACTTGTCAACAAAATACATAAAATCTTTTGGTGTCCCGAACCTGCTTGTAACAGAATAATACGCCAATACTTGATAACCCCAAGAATCGTCAAGAGGATGTTCTGTTATAGGTAATATTTCTATGTGGGTATACCCCATATCATAAGCATAATCAACCAGTTCTTCAGCTAAATCCCTATATGTCAGGAAGCTTCCGTCTTGATTTCTCCTCCATGAACCTAAATGAACTTCATATATCGAAATCGGTTTATCCAAAGATAAATCTGTTTTCCCTTTTTCCCATCTTTCATCACCCCATGAGTATCCACTCAAATCATAAACAATCGATGCAGTTGCGGGTCGCACCTCTGTAAAAAAAGCATATGGATCACTCTTTAAGACAACCTCTCCTTTTAGAGTTTCTACTGCATATTTATATAATTCAAATTCACCCACATTCCGAATAAATAATTCCCAAACACCTGAATTTTTTAATTTTTTCATAATGTTTATTTCAGGATCCCAATTGTTAAAGTTTCCTACCACACTCACTTTTTGAGCATTTGGCGCCCAAACACGGAAACGGACACCACTTTGACCTTCATTCACATCAAGATGCGCACCCATAAACAGGTAGCTATAATAATTTGTACCTTCATTAAATAGATATATACATTCATCCGTTATTAGGTTTTTACCGTCGTCATAATCCATATATGTTCTCCCGAAAAATACGTGTTAATTTGATTTTTTAGTATTTCCATCTTTAAAACTTCATATAACAGGACGAAGCTATAATAAAATTTTGTATTCATATTATAACATATTTACCGGTATTTTTTTAGTAGTGTTATTAATATATTTGATTTTATCATAAAAATAAAATTAGAATTGTCTATAATTGTATTGGACTAGATTATTTCATCACCTTTTATTATTATCTCCCATGATGCAGTGAATATATATCTCAAAGGTATCTCTAAATTTCGATGAAGGTATTTGACATATACTCTTATTTTAGCGTTATCAACGGAAAATCTTCTTCCGATACTGATTTGTCTTTTTAATCATATGCAAATCCTAAATATCCTTCAGGTATGTCGGTTTCGTTGACATTACCTAAGTAGCGGATCATACCGAATGGTCTTATATTTCCATTTGTATTTACACCTTTAAAAAAAGGAAATCTTGCTACATACAAGTCGGCCGGAAAAACGGTTGCAATTTTTACTAATACATCATTTATAAAATCATCTGAAATAAGTAGTTCTTTAATAATAATTTTTTTAGAATTGACTCTCTCTATAGTAGCGCATCCGGTAGAATTGCCACATACAATTTTAAAAAGATCTCCGCCTGATAATAAAGATAATTTCTTTTGATATGATATCTCTTCGGGACCGTAAGAGATAAAGAATTTACCTTGTAGCTGTTGATTTCTTAAATTAATATATTCATTTGTATCAACAGAAAACAAATCACATTTATAGGTTGATTTCCAGGAAATATTTATATCTTCATTATGGTAAAAACATTCTCTAACACTAAATATAGCTTTGTAACCCCGTTTTGCATAAAAATTAAATAAACTCTCTTCAGCGGGAACCAATATTAAAGAATATATTTTTTTTTCTGATAAAGACTTAGCGGTATACTCCATTAATTCTGTAGAGTAACCTCGACCTTTGTATTTAGGATGTGTAGCAATTGCATATAACATGGCAGAATCAAACGCCATACCGGCAGGTGTTTCTGTTTTAACGGGTATTACAGTTAACATAGCAGCGCAAATACCGTCAAGTGTTAAAACATAAGTGTTCTCATCTACATATTTATTGGTAAAGAAAAATTCAATATATTCGTCATCATCTCCGAAACAGATCTTCCATATAGACTTTAAACTCGGTATATCCGTTTTTTTAGATGTTCTTATCTCTATCATAAATCCTTATCCTTTGAAACACCACTATCTTTTATCAGCATGCCTCTAAACTTTTCTACCATTTTATCCGGATAATATGATTCTTTTGCTTTTCTTAATCCTGCATATCCCATATCTTCTTCACGATTTATCCAAATTAAATCAGGATATTTTTCTTTTATATGCGATGCAAATTCCCGATTTATCATTTGGTACGCTCCTTGTATATTTTTAAAAGCTTTTTCTAAATGTATTATATAAGTATCCGTATTCAAAAGTTCCCCTATTGTGAATGCTATAACCTTACCTTCGGCCCTAATGATACCACCTTCCACACCCAGATCGTCATAATACTTAAAGTACCGCCTGGTAGCACAATTTTCTCTTTTTAATCCGTCTTCATCCGAACAATTTTCCTGCTTGCACCATTCTTCGTTCATTTGTTTACATTCATCAATGTTATCAGGAGTAATCGGTTCAAATGACCATTGATGGTTTTTTAAAAAATAGTTTATATGGTTACGTTTAGCGTGGAGTTTTTTCCCTGATAAAGATACCATTTTATCGATTAGATATACATAATCGTATGCGTCCCGCACCGGTTTATATGTAAAATAGCCCGGATAGATAGAATCGAGTAATGCAATATTATCTTTCGTCAGGGCATAAAATATAAAGTCATGTCCACATTCCTTAGCGTCATGCATCAATTCGTCGATAACAAGTTTTATATCTCCCGTACCTACCGGAAAATGATAACCCTGCCTTTTTCCTTTACCTGATTTTACCGCTAAATAACCGTTAATATTAGCCACTCGCATACCGGTTATTTTAGCCCATGTAAAAATATTCGCAAAGTTTTGGTGGCTCCCACTATTTTTTATTGTTTTAAATAGCGGATCTATCCATAACTTATCTTCTATATAAACTTCTTTGAAATCAATCATAAAAAAAAATCTCCATTTGCCACTATATCTATAACTGCATATTCCTTTGTTATCAATCTATCGCTATACTTATTAAGAATGTGTAACAGAATAATAAAACTCCTAAAAGCATAAGCGGTATATTGAATAAAATAGCACCCTATAAAAATATGCAGTTAAACCGCATAGCTATATTATACCATAAAATTATATATAAATATTACAGATTTCTATATTTGATCGGTATGTAAATTATTCACGATTCTTGTATGCTTTATAAAATCCTTCAGCTGAATTTAGAATCAATACAAATGGGAATATAATTTTTAAAAAAACTACCGCCGCTTTAATTCCTATGTCAATACTTTCTCCGGACAGATTATTTACACCTGATATATCAATCGGATTTATAATGCTAGTATCTCCTAAAATATTCAATATTAATATTAAAGATAATATGTTTATTATTAAGTTTGCCGTCGCATTTACGAATGTCCACTGCCTGAAAATTAATTTACTTATAAGAAATATAAGATGACATGAAAGCAGTATATTAATATATGGTAAGTATGAATTAAACACTTCTTTATTAACAAAAACATATACTTTATTCTGATCTGTAAGATATAACTGTATAATATTAAAAACATTATTTAATATAACCATAAATATTACAGTAAAAATAATTTCCACTATAGTCCCGGGTATGCTAAAAGGCTTTAATACCGGTTTCCTATGGGGTAAATCCTTTATACTCCAATCTTTCTTATGTTCATTTAAAAAATTTACATCTTTATTTTTTTCAAATATAGCAAATATAAGAGTAACTACCCCGAATGATCCGAAAGCTCCGGATATAATACTTGTTAGCAAACCCAAGAAATAATCCGTTAATTTGATATTATTTACGGCAAATTCTATTGTGTTTCCTAATAAACCTAAAAAGACAATTATCGGTACAACTATTTTTAAAACATATATATATTTATTATACAATTTTGGCCCTATAAGGTAGCTGTCGAATTGTATGTATTTTTCCACTAAAATTTCCGGGTGCCCCAATTCATTTAAAACCTGCTCTTCTATTTCAGGAGTATAGCCACCTTTATCCTGAATCTTATCTTGTATTAGTTTCCTCACTTCATTCGTCACATTTTCTTTTTGTGATTTTGGTAGTTTTTTAGTAACAGCATACACATACCTATCAATAAGTTCCATAAAATAAGCCTCCATTTTAATAAATAAACAACCTATGTAAATATATTCTATAACACGCTATATTTTAATGCAATAATTTAAAATCAAATAATTTTTTATATTATAATTGATTTAACTATAAAAAGAGTTATGCAATAGAATTATTAAGTATTATTTTTCTGCAAAACGATAGCCTATACCGACTTGTGTAAGTATAAACCTTGGATTGGCAGTATCTTTTTCTATTTTTCTTCGTAAACTTGCCATAAAAACCCGAAGACTTTTAGAATCACCTGTTTCACCATAACCCCAAATTTTATTAATTATATAATTATGAGTTAAAACTTTTCCCCTGTTTAAAATTAATAATTTTAAAAGCTTATACTCCATAGGCGTAAGATGAACTTCGCAAGCATCTACAAAAACAAGTCCCTTATTATAATCTACAGTTAAATTATCACACATAAAAACATCAAGATTTTCCGGATTCATTAAGTTATTTATTTTACGTTGCGCAACTCTTATACGTGCTAATAACTCTCCTGTAAAAAACGGTTTCGTCATATAATCGTCCGCACCGCAATCAAGAGCATGAATAATTTCGTTTTCTTCTTCTCTTGCCGATACCACAATAATGGGAACATTACTTTTTTCTCTTATACTTTTAATAATATCTATGCCATCCAAATCCGGTAACCCCAAATCCAAGAGAATAATATCGGGGTTATTGGCATAAAACAAGCTAATGGCTTCTTTACCTGTTACCGCTGTTAGAGCTTTATACCCTTCATCCTTTAATAATATTGTTATTAGCGACATAATATATTTATCATCTTCAACAATCATTATTGTGATACTTTCATCCATCATACATCCTCCGAATATGGTAAGGTAAAAGTAAACAATGCACCACCCAAATGGGAAGTCCCCATTTTGATACTACCCCCGTGAGCTCTTATAACCGCCTTGCATATAGCCAGTCCTAATCCTATTCCTTTTTTACCGTCAGCTCCTGTTTTCCCGCTGGTAACAAAAGCTTCAAATAAATCATTCTTTACAGAGGGGTCTATACCCGCTCCACCGTCAGCAACATTAAACTCAACATAACCTTGGATTTTTTTTACTTCAAGCTCTATTGGACAATTTTTTGGTGTATGAGTTACCGCATTATCCAAAAGATTTATTAATACCTGCACTATCATTTTACCATCCATAGGTATTGCAATTAAATCATCGGGTAATATAATTTTAAACGACCTTTCAGATAAACCCACAACATGACCTATGACCTCGTTAACAACATCATCTAGCACCTCTATCTGCTTATTTACCGTTAACTTTCCATTATCAATCCTTGTCATGTTCAACATGTTTTCCACTAATGTGGTAAGCCAGACCGCTTGCTCGTTAATATCGCCGGCAAGACGCCCTATGTTTTCCCTCTCAAGCGTATTAATACGCTGTACAATATAGCTGCTAGCCCCGGCGATTCCCGTTAACGGAGTACGCAAATCATGGCTAATGCTACGCAAAAGATTACTTTTTGTATGTTCACGTTCCATCGCTATTCCTATATTTGCCCGTTCATTGTAAACATATTCACGATCCAAAGCAATGCCCAATTGTGCGGCTACTGTCTCCACAACCCATTTTTGTTCCATATTCAAATTTTTTACACCGTCATATACTTTTAGAGTTCCCAATTTTTTAGCCAAACCCATTATAGGCAGATCGGTTCTTTTATCATCAATATTCGGCTTAAAACCATCACTAAGGTAAATTCGGTTATTTTCTTGTATTTCAACACTGCTGTTATAACCTGTATATTCTTTCAAAAATCGTATACCTTGATATATAATATTATCTTCCCCGGTAACATTTAATAAACGTTGAGTAACTTCATACAGTAGCTTTGCAGTCTGTTCGTTCTTTTGTGATATTAACAACTGCCGTTGGAATCTGGCGGTCAAGCTGGACGATATAATCGATGCAATAAGGAAAAAGAATATCAAAGCTATATCATTGGTATTATACATTGCGAATGTATGCACAGGTTCGGTAAAAAAATAATTAAATGACATTACACTTACAAATGAAGCAAGGATGCCGAATCGGTAACCTCTGGTCAAAGCGGTCACAAGTAAGACGCCGACCATATAAATCATTAATATGTTTTCTTTATCAATCCCAAAACGATTTAATGCAATTGAACCTATGGTTGTTATTGTAATGATTATTATCAACCTGTAATAATAATTATATTTCATCAGCTGTTTATACCCACCTTGTTATTGGTATTTTAACATATTTTTAAACTGAATATTTGTTATTTTTATATTGTTTGCAGTAAGAATTGTCCTTAACCGATATTAATTTTTTCTGAAGGATTTTGTATTGATGACGGGATCCTACTTTCTGTAAATATCAGAGCAAATGATAAACTGCCTACCCTTCCGCTATACATTAATATGATGATTATTACTTTGGCGAAATTGTTCAAAAGACCGGTAATTCCCGTCGATAACCCTACCGTACCAATTGCAGAAAATACTTCAAATAAAACATCACCTAAATCCAAATTCGAGTTTGTAAAACTTATTATTATAGCTGCGGATAATGCGAGTATTAAATTTACCGATATAACCGATGACGCCCTTTTTAACGCACTATCTTCTAAACGTCTGCCAAAAATATTGTCACTCTTTGTATTTCTGAGACTTGACCATAATGATATTAATATAACTGCGAAAGTAGTTGTTTTTATACCTCCTGCAGTAGAACCCGGACTGCCTCCGATAAACATGTATACAATAGTGAGTAATTTACTTGCCGGCATTAATGAAGATGTATCTATTGTATTGAAGCCTGCGGTACGTGGAGTTACAGCGCTGAAAAATGATGCTAGAATTTTTTCCCCTAAGGTCATACCGGATAGTAAATTATCCCTTTCAAATAAATAAAAACACATTGTTCCGAATATTATTAAAATAAAGGAAACCCAAAGAACAATCTTAGTATGCAGATGATATTTTTTATATCGTAATTTATTTTTTAACAGATCATCCCATACAAAAAAACCTATACCACCTATTATTATTAAAGTGATAATTGTCAAGGTTACAATTATATCATCATAAAACAATGTAAGTGATGAAAAACTCAAAAACCTCCCCATCAAGTCAAATCCGGCATTACAAAATGCAGAAATGGAATGAAAAACACCATAATATATTCCGGTACTTAATCCTAAAACAGGTACAAATCGTATAGATAATATAACTGCACCTATTACCTCGAAAAACAATGTACCGAATAGAATTTTTTTAGTTAGTCTGACAATTCCACCTAAGTACATTGTGTTCACACTTTCTCTTAAAAGTCCCCTTTCTTTTAAGCCGATTTTTCTACGTAGAAAGAAAGAAAACATCGTCATAATTGTCATGAAACCTAAACCACCTATCTGTATCAACAACAATATGACCAACTGCCCGAACAAAGACCAGTGTAAAAATGTATCATATACAACCAATCCGGTAACACATGTGGCCGAAGTGGCTGTAAATAAAGCATTAATCAAGCCAGGAGCAATATTATTACGGTTTGCAGCGGGTAAACTCAATAAAAAAGTACCTAATGTTATTACTAAAAAGTAACCGATAGCAATGATTTTTGGGTATGTCAAATATTTTAATCGTCTTTTCTTTTGCATGACATATCACCCTCCACGTCTGACATTACCATCTCATAAATTTTATGAGCATTTTTTTCCCCTTTTATGTATGAAATATTTTCTTTCTTAAATATTTTCTCACAATACATATCATTACATAATCCTAATATTTTTTCTATTTTATAAATTTTTCTTCCTATACTGCACATAATTAAATTGTCCACATCATTATCGGATAAAGAAATAAGGCGGCAAAAATTAAGTTCCCGCTCAAATATTAACGGTTCTACCGTATTAAAAACCTGCATACCATTGTTAACTAACAGGTTGGTAACTTGTTTTGAGAGGTCGGTATCACCAAATACCAGAGTTTTGGATTGCACATCGTTAATATTGTTCTCCACTCCTTCACCTGATAAAAAAATGTCTAATCTTGTCATTAAATATCCAAGGTAAATAAAGGGTAAAACAATTCCTAACAACAGCAATATCCGCATATAATCACCTTCTAACGGATAAGGATTTTATATAATTTTAACTTCTTTAGCATAAAGATTGTGTTAATAACGACTATATAGATATTAATAAAGCATAAATAAAAAAACGCATAAGTAGGTGTACATTTTGTAAACCAAGTTTTAAAATGTATCCTATTTAATAAGACCCGCGGCCAATTCTAGCGTCCACGGGCCGGCCTACATTTTTTAAACCAAGTTTTAAAAATGTATCCTATTTTTAATTAAACATATTTTTGTGACTTTATGTAGTAATTTATTCAAAAATATAAGGATTAAATCAAACATACCAACTATACTAGCAATATAACGCTAGATATTTTTTTATCCGATTTCTTGCATTGCCGTCATATATGCATCCGCAATGCTCTCATCATAACAAACCAAAAAGACTTTGTCTATGCCCTGATTATCTTCTAAAAAATCCGAAATTTCCAATAAAGCAATCCTTGCCGCACGTTTTACCGGGAAACCATGCTTGCCTTCATGTATTGAAGGAAATGCAACAGTTTTTGCTCCGTTCTCCAAGGCAAGTCTTAACGCACCTCGATAACACATAGCAAGCTGTTTGTCTTCATTTTTACAACCCCCCTGCCATACCGGTTCTAAAGTATGTATTATATATTTGTTAGTTTGTTCACAATCTTTTGTAATTTTGGCTTTACCGGTTTCAAAGCTACTTTTTAAATTACAGTCATCCCCCGATTCTAAGTTTATAGAACAATCAATATTTTCACCGGTACTTACATCATTTTGTGTGATTTGACATGATGTATTAACAACTGCATCAACAGGCACTTGAGTTATATCGCCTTGAACAATCCGTATCAATCCCATATTGTTTTTCCTTTCATTTAGTTTTTTCCATTATACACTATTTCCCATTATATATGTTTATTTTTTTTAATTGCTTGTAAAATACTTGTTATAATAATAAACAGTGTTGTATCGATATAAATTTAACATGACGATAAATTTATATATTAAAACT
>CAZJOD010000135.1:0-9847 GCA_964547525.1 uncultured Clostridiaceae bacterium | reverse complement strand
TTTTTTACATTTTATATATATACCATTTACAAGCGGAAGGCTCATATTTTAGCTCATATATTCTAGCCAATCCGTTTATTATACTTTGAACACGAAAAATAATCATTCGATTACCGGCTAATTTTTCCTCGTTTATTTGTATAATTTTATCTATTTTAATTATTTTTGATATTCCATTTTCATCAGATAATCTGTATTTAATAGGTTGTAAATCTCCGGCCGTGCTATTATATGAAATCATGTCCACCGGTTTCATTAATATTTTCAAAAACTCACCGTCCTTCACTTCCGAATATATATATTATACACGAACACGCGTTTAATGTAAAGATAATAAAGAACACTTTTTCGGAATTTTTTCAAATAAAAAAAACAAAAAAAAACAAAAAACGGGGAAAGCTCCCCGCTTCAGTTAATAATAAACTATTGTTTTTACGTAGAATTAATGTCTATAGTGCTCCGCTTTTAACCATTTCGATAAGTGTGTCTGCAACATCTTGGTTGCTTAACAGCATGTCAAGATAATATTTAATCTCATTAATAGTAAGCTGCTCTGAATTTGCCAAATATGTAACAAGATCAAGCATAGGTGCAAGTCGCTGGTTCTTATCGACAAACGCCGCTATTTCGGAAGCTATTTGATCAGGTCGCCTTCTTAACATTCTGTAGACTTCTTCATAATCAATTTCATAAAACAGATTTATACCGGATGATTTCCAGCTGACCGTTTTTATATCAAAGTAAGGGATAACATTAATGTCACCTAATTTTATTGTATATGACAGCTTATCTCCGGCATATTTTTTGATAAAATCCTGGCTTATGGGTATATCGGCTAATCTAAAGCTTGAAAATGAAATGGTAGCTTGTGTTTTTGATTGGGTAAGTGTAATTGCCGCCGATAAGGGAATTTTTATTCCGTACGCTTTCAAATTTAAAAAAGCTCTTCCCTTTTCCGTATCCAGATGGATATCGGTAATTTGTATTTTATCGGGTAATCCCAAATCTAAATCCTTGATTTCATCATCAATGAAAGAATTCATTATATCGGGAGTCAACCTAATGGACACGCCTTTAGTTTCGGTATTGAATTTTACATCTTTTGTTAATTGCTGCATTATATTATTGGTGTTAATGTAATTATATGAAAATACCGGAGTCTGGATGTTTAAATATAATACAAAACCAATCGGTATGAGTATTATAATTGCAATAATAAATCCAAGGAACCATTTAAACACAGTCTTAAACGAGATACTAAATTCGTCATCATACATTTTTATGCACCCCTATACTTGATACTTTACTTATTACATTGTACCATAAATCACAAAGACTGTAAAACCTTTATTGATTGTACTTATATCTTTTTAAAAATATCTGATGCTTATCAAATTTTTCGTTACACATAAATTTGATTTTTATGTAAACATAAAGGTAACAAATTTACGTAAACCGGAATATTATATAGTATCTTAAACGAGGGAGGTTTTATAGTATGGGAGGATTCAATCTTTTTGGTGGCAACTGTGCAATATTATTCTTTATAATCTTATTCCTCTTGTTGTTCGCAAACGAACCCTATGGCGCTCCGTTGGCAACAGCAGCATGTGATTAATGATTTGATCTAATTTTTTAGAAAGGAGGGTTATGTATGATAAACAAACGTTTTGGAAAATTTGATTTGTTTGGTGGCGATTGTACTGTTTTATTTTTTATCTTGGTGTTCCTATGCCTCTTTTCCGGTTACGGCCGCTGCTGCGATTAAGCAAATATAAAAACCCGGGGATAACCCCGGGTTTTTTGTTTAACTTTACTACAGACAGAGCTTTTTTATAATTAGGTACAATAGTATGTACAATATATATCGAAATATATCGAAGCTAAAAAGGATAACGGCACAAATGAGAGTCTACTGTTTACTTTGATTTTTTTTCTGTTTTTGTATTCAATTGAGAGCTTTCTTTTTTTAGGTTTTTTATTTCTTCCATAAATGTGTTTACATCCTTAAATTGCCTATATACCGATGCAAAACGTACATATGCAACTTCATCAAGTTGTTTTAGCTGTTCCATAATCATTTCACCTATCATCACTGATGTTACTTCGGTCTTTAACATATTGTGTATTTTACTTTCTATTTCATTTGCTATTTTTTCAATTTTAACTATATTAACAGGTCTTTTTTCACAAGCTTTAAGCATTCCGTTAATTAACTTGTTTCTATCAAATGCTTCGAGAGTTTTATCCTTTTTTATTACCATTACAGGAATTTTTTCAATTTTTTCGTATGTGGTAAATCTTTTATTACAGGATAAGCATTCTCTACGTCTTCGAATAGCTTCATTCTCTTCAGTTGGTCTTGAATCTATAACCTTATCTTCATTATACCCGCAATACGGACATTTCATATTACGCCTCCTTGATCTAAGTACCTGTATGAACCGATTCCAACCGGTAATTATATAATGGTTGAAACACCTGTCCACATACATAGATATTATTGCAAAAGTTGCTTTCTGTCAACCTAAATAATTGTAAAAGCTGTAAATTAAGTGTGAAATTAATTTTTTGCTACAATATTTTAACAATATTAAACATCGATTTTAGTACGATCCAATTCTGGGGGAAAAATCGATTTACCGTCCAGTAACTGATACCCGCAAGATTATATTGATTAACCAAACTTAACTTGGCTTTTATACTACGGGCGTCCTCAAACCAAACCACATGTAATTTATCCATTTCGTCATAATAATAAAAATATGGGGAATGTGCATGTGGATCATACCTTAATTCTGCCGAATAGTCTATTGCTCTTTGTATTGCATTATTATTTGAAAGGGCTGAAGCTGCCGTACCCTGAACCCATGGCAGCCTCCAATCATACCCGTAATTAGGAATACCCATTAGTATTTTATTTGCCGGTATTTCCTTGATTGCATAATCCAATACTTGTTTAACCCTTCTTGCAGGAGCTACGGCCATGGGTGTGCTATATGTATAACCCCATTCATATGTCATTAATATTGTACAATCACCTAATTCTCCGTGTATTTTATAATCATGAGCTTCATATAACATTCCGGTTTGTTCTGATGATATTTTTGGTGCTAATGCGGTAAAAACCGGGTAACCAAGAGGTTCCAGAATTTCAGATGTTCGTTGTAGAAAGCTGTTATATGCCTTGCGGTCTCCCGGAAAAATGTATTCAAAGTCAATGTTCAAACCATAATATTCTTTTGTTTTTAAAGTATGCAGAATATTATCTAATAGCGTATTCTGTATTTCTGAATTGTTTAGTACTCCTCTAGCTATATAACTACTGAAATATTTATTGGTTATTACCATTAATGGAGCAACTTGCTGTTCTTTTGCCAATTTTATTAAATATAAATCATCAATATTATCCAGGCTACCGTCTGTATTTACAGCATAACTAAAAATGCTGAGATATGTAAGATGCGGTAAGGTTTGCTTCAAGACTTGCATGTTTATATTAGGATATATATACCCGTTAACTTCTATATCTTTATATTTATTTCTTTGGACACATATTCTCGTGCCGGGTATAATATCATTCGGGTTCGATATTCCCGGATTTATAGATAAAAGTTCATCAAGTGCAATATTATACAGTTCGGCGATTTTTTCAATAGATTCTCCGTTTTTATATAAATGGTCAGTATCAATTTTATCTATTACTATGGATTGATTTGATAGAATCATGTTAGGATCTTTAATATCGTTATCTACAATTAAATTGTCAATCGGTACTGAATATAATTTTGATATGCTATGCAATGATTCGCCCTGTTTGACTATATGAATAATTATGTTAATCACCTATTAAATATAAATACATTTAATATATATTAAAAAATATTTCAATTATTACATATAAGCAGGAAAATGCTTATTCTTAATCATGTACAGTTTTCTCATCAATATCAACCAATATAACATCAATACCGATTTTGACAATATAATTCCAAGGTATGATCAATTCTTTTTCTTGTATCCAAATGTTTGAAAATGTCCTACCGTATGGAATTATTACAGTTGATACCTTCCCTGTTTCAGGATCAACTTCAAGATCTTTCGGAAAACCGAGTTTTTTACCGTTCGAAATATTTATAATTTCTTTTTGCTTTAAATCCCAAATTCTTATCATAATAATAACAATCAAAGTTATTCTTACTATATATATGCAGCAAAACAAAAGTAAATGCCCGGTTTTTATAAATAGTTATAATTTTGTAATGAAATTCATCTGAACTTAAACATATTTCCTCATACTGTTAAGTGCATTTTTTTCCAATCTTGATACTTGAGCTTGTGATATGCCGATCTCGTTTGCGACTTCCATCTGGGTTCTTCCCTGAAAAAACCTCATATTTACAATTTGTTTCTCTCTTTCATTTAATTTACTTACAGCTTCTTTTAGAGATATCTTTTTTATCCAACCAACATCATTATTCTTTTCATCTTTAACCTGATCCATTACCAAAATGGCATCTCCACCGTCTTGGTACACGGTTTCAAAAAGTGATATAGGTTCTTGTATGGCTTCTATGGCCATTACCACTTCTTCTTTTTCCATATTCATTTCTTTTGCTATTTCTGAAATTGTAGGTTCGTTGTTGTTTTTTGCTATCAGCTGTTCTTTTACTTTTAAAGCTCTATAGGCCGTATCTCGTAACGATCTGCTGACTCTTATAGGGTTATTATCCCGTAAATATCTTCTAATTTCACCTATTATCATGGGTACGGCATAAGTTGAGAATTTTACATTTAATTCCATATTAAAATTATCTATGGATTTAATTAAACCTATACAGCCAACTTGGAATAAATCATCCGGATGCTCACCTCTATTGTTGAATTTTTGTATGACACTTAAAACTAGTTTCAGGTTGCCGCCTATAAATTGCTCTCTGGCTTTGTGATCGCCTTTTTTGATCTTGACCAATAGTTCGCGTTTTTCTTCGTCGGTTAATACCGGTAGTTTAGAAGTATTAACACCACAAATTTCAACCTTATTTACCGGCATGTTTTAATCCTCCAAAAATATATTTTGTATTAAGTGTGAATTTTACTTACACTCACATTATTTCCTTGGAGGTTTTAAATTATACTAACTTGACGATTTCTTTTTTTAACCGCATTATTATCCTTTTTTCAAGTCTGGATATGTATGATTGAGATATTCCCATCATGTCGGCAACTTCCTTTTGTGTCCTTTCGCCTTGAACAGTTAAACCATATCTTAATTCCATTATAGTTCTTTCTCTGTCACTAAGCTTTCCTAAAGCTTGTTTTAAAAGCTGAATATCGGTTTCACTGTCAATATTTTTTGAAATAATATCGTTTTCAGTTCCTAGTATATCCGATAAAAGCAATTCGTTTCCGTCCCAATCCACATTTAAAGGTTCATCTATTGAAATGTTTGCTTTTGTTTTATTATTTCTTCTTAAAAACATTAATATTTCATTTTCAATGCAACGCGATGCATATGTAGCCAATTTAATATTTTTGTCAGGGTCAAATGTATTGACCGCTTTAATTAAACCGATACTGCCGATAGATATTAAATCCTCTATATTAACTCCACTGTTATCAAATTTACCTGCAATATATACAACCAGTCTAAGATTTCTTTCAATTAAAATTTTTCTCGACTCACCTTTTTCATCGTTAATGTTGTTTATAAGGTCTTGTTCTTCTTCTTTTGTAAGAGGGGGGGGTAGAATTTCATTTCCATTTAGATAATGAATAAATGCTTCTTTGCATTTTGTAAATAGTTTCTTAATAAAATCAATAATTTTAAAGATCATATATTTGCCTTCCTTTCATTATTTATACACTTAGTCCATTAAGGCCGGATTTATCAACGCTTTAAAAGACTTATTTTTATTTAAAGCGTTATTGCACATTCCGATTACCGCTTTTTTTCTGATTTCCGGTAGATCACCTCCCCATATTTCTACATAATCCGGTTCAAATCCTGCCATTAATTTATTTTCATTATCTATAGTGTTATATGGAATATATCGAATTTTTGCTGTCCATTTGTCTTGATTCGAGTTATTCTCATACCACTCTCCTTTATTTAATACCTTATATATATCATCAGGTAAAAAATCTTCTAAAACAGGAGTTTCAACGATTATTACCGGAGTTTTTGATATGGGTTCGGTTAGAAAATTCCCGGTATCCACTAAGGCCGGTATGGTTATGGACTTCTCTAGAAAATATATCTTAATCTTGTAATCACAATTCTTATATTTTTTCATAATTAATTCCCTTAAAAGTGAAAAAATAATTAGCAATAATAATACAGAAAACACTATACTTTTAATAGAAACCAAACCCATATTGTTAACAGTTCCGGAAAATGCCAGAATTATACCTCCTAGAACGAATGAAGATAATATAAATAAAATATAAGCTTTTATCATTGTCAGCATTGACTCTTTACTAAATGACACCAATATCATAAGACCCGATAAAACTATTTTGGATATAAAAAGTGAATAAAGTCTATTAGGCCATACGATCATCGCAATTACATACAAACCTCCTATCATTGAGCTGATTAACAACCTAATATTTTTGATTTTTAATCTTAAAATGATAGTTACAGCTTGAAGCAGAAAAAAATTTATAACAAAGTTCTCGATGAACACCATATCTATATATAAAGTCACTGAATATCTCCTGTAAACCGTTTGAATATCTGTTTACATTTTATCATAGTAAATATTACCTGTATAATTTCCCCTTATTATAAATAGATTCTGAAAAATAAACTTTATTGCAGAAATAACGTTTTTACAATAGAATCTATTATTTAGTTTTAATAAAAAAATAAAACCCGGGATATATTTTCCCGAGTTTATTAAATAGGATACATTTTTATAACTTGATATAATTTTAAATCTATCTCTTACGAGTATTTCTTAAAAACGGAGGAATCTCCAGTTCACTGTCGTTATATGTAGGTGTTTTTATTTGAGTAAATTCTTTTTGCGGTTGCTGAGTTTGCTTAGGTTTGGCAGGTTCGGCTTGCTGTTGTTGCTTTTGTTGTTTTTCTTCCGGAATATGTTGATCTTTATTAATAAATATATTATCATTTTTAACTTGATCAAAACCTGTGGCAATTACCGTTATGGCTACATCGTCACCTAAACTTTCGTTTATACCTGCTCCCCAAATAATATTAGCTTCAGGATCAACCATTTTATATATATGCTCCGAGGCTTCGTAAACTTCGTTCAAGCCAAGTTCGGGTCCACCGGAAATATTAATTAACACTCTTGTGGCTCCTGTTATTGATGTTTCTAAAAGAGGACTTTCTATTGCTGTTTTTACGGCTTTTTCCGCACGATTATCACCGGAGGCACGACCTATACCCATGTGAGCAATTCCTGAAGATTTCATAATAGTTTTTACATCTGATAAATCAAGATTAACCAGTCCGGGAACGGCAATCAAATCGGATATACTCTGAACACCTTGTCTTAATATATCATCAGCCATTTTAAACGCATCAATTATTGAAGTCTTCTTATCTGAAATCTGAAGTAATCTGTCATTTGGGATTGTTATTAACGTATCGACAGACTCGGTTAATTTTTCCAAACCGATATCAGCGTTCAACTTCCGTTTTCTACCTTCAAACGTGAAAGGTTTTGTCACAACAGCCACAGTTAATATATCCATTTCTTTGGCAATTTGTGCAATAACAGGTATTGCTCCCGTACCGGTTCCTCCCCCCATTCCCGCAGTTACAAAAACCAAATCGGTTCCTTTTATAGCTTGTGCAATTTCTTCTCTACTTTCTTCTGCGGATTTTTCGCCAATTTCAGGATTAGCACCGGCTCCGAGACCTTTTGTTAGTTTATCTCCAATTTGTATCTTAGTATTGGCTTTCGATTGCATTAGAGATTGTTTGTCTGTATTTATTGCTATAAATTCAACACCTTGGAGTCCCATGTCGATCATTCTATTTACCGCATTGTTTCCACCGCCCCCAACACCAACAACCTTAATTTGAGCAAAACGTTCCATATCAAAATCAAACTCAAGCACTTATACTCCTCCTTTTCTTTTTCTTCCTAAATATTAATGAAAATTTGTGATTTCTTTATAACCTTTATTAGATTATAACTTTAAAATTTGTTAAAAATCAATCAATTTTCATGAATCGAAGAAATTTTTTAAATATAATATCTTTTTTATTTTCTCTACCGGTATTTTTAAACACAATCTCGCTTTCTTTTTTTAGTAGAGGATGGTGGGAAATATAACGTATTATTCCGGCACATGTTCCAAATCGAATATCTTCAACTTCAAAAAAAGCATATGGTATTTTTTTAATGCCCGTTTTAAATGTTTCTTGAGCAAGATCGTTATAACCTGTATACCTTTCGATGTCAGACCCATATACACAAACATTATAACAATCATTGAAATTTATACCTTGTTTAAACAGCTTGTCCATACATATTTCATAAATATCATAAATACGATCCTTCACAAACATGATCATATCAGATAATAAAAAAGTTATGGTCTCGTTCTCTGATGTTTTAACTGTAGTTTCAAAATCATTTTTTATGTATTGTGTATCGGCTATTGGATAATTATTTAGCATATTTTCCGCCTCTTCAAAGTTTATGTTCAACCCGATGGAAACATCCTTTATTATATTTTTAGCACCGGCATGAATTGTGTCCGTATAAATAATCTTACCACAACGACATACTGTAATGTCTGTTATTTCCCATGAAATGTTAATAATGATTATATTGGATCTTTCGCTATCCGAAGTCGGCAACATTGATAAACCGCTCAATGTATTCATAATTATCCCGTCCATATTTAATCCGACATTTTCAAACAACTTCACTAATATAGATAAATAATCTTTACTTATAGATATAACATTTGCTGACGCGGAAAGAGTGTTTGCATTTTTACCAAAGGGATCTCTTACTTCCATGTTGTTATCTAACAAGAACTTTGTTACGGCAATATCCGCAACAACATAGTTGTCGGTTTTATTTACTGATAACAGTTTATTTTTTATACTTTGTAAGCATTCCTCATCAACAGTTTGTTTATATACGTTTTCTCTTACCGAATTATGGTTGACAATGCACTTATAACCCGGAACGCTTATGTAAGCGGATTTTATTCCAATACCGTGTTCTGTTTTTATGTATTTCAAAGAATTATATAATACATCCGATACAGTATCGATATCTTGAACGATGCCTTTTTTAATACCGTTGCATTCCACTGTATAATTAACTTTTGATTGTACTTGACCGGCTTTATTAACATTACCTGTACATATATTTAAATTGCTTGACGTAAAATCAATAGCGGCTATATCAATTGTCAAAATATCCTCTCCATCTTCCGTATATTTAATAATACATAAATATAAAAAATGTATTATCTTAATTGGATATAAATATATAATAACTTTTTTATTTTACGAATTCAATAGATTATGAGAAAAAAACTTTATTTTTTTCAATATATTGTACCGATTTTTTAAACCGGTACAATATATTGTTGAAAATTCCTTTTAAATTTAATCTGTTACTTGCACATAAGGTGTGAATATCGGATTGACACCGGTAAAATCCAATATCCCTTTACCCTTGCTTTTTATGTTTTTAAAAAATATGTCCTGTAATGAGGTGATATTATATTCAATATCTTCATTTAAAGGTATTATCGCCAAAACAATATCATCAATGTTTATATGCATATTTTTCTTATCAGCAAACCCAAATTCCCGTATCAGCGGTAGGAATTTGTACCCGTAATC
>CAZJOD010000134.1:0-9975 GCA_964547525.1 uncultured Clostridiaceae bacterium | reverse complement strand
AGAAAATACTAAGAGAATAATGAAAATTAAATAAATACATATTGAACTGATAACATATAAATGATTGTCCCGATCCCGATACTCAACAAAATGTTTTTCTTCCAAATATGAAGTAGTGAAACTATAACAATACAAATTACCTCAGGTATACCGTACGGATACTCCTTAACCGTTATATCTTTCAAGCAATACACAACCAATAACCCCATAACGGAATAAGGTATTACTTTACCTAAAAATATTATATACCCCGGTATTTTTTTACCGGAGGGAAACAAAGCAAATGGCAAAAAGCGTACAATCACAGTTCCGGATATAACCATTAAGAGAGTAAGTATTATCTGTTTATTCGACATGATCATTGTTTCACCGCCTTATTTTTATCATTTAATAAAAAATTAAATATAATCATCAGTACCATAGCGGGAATAATAAAATTATCCCTACCTAACATAACGAGTGAAAACACTGAACAAGCGATGCCTATTATCGCAGCGGTGTGCTTTTTTTGAGATTTCCATTGTTCTATAAATATTACTACGAATAATGCCGTCATTACAAATTCTATTCCTTTAGTATTGAATGAGATTTCAGAACCGATAACGGCTCCCGTAACGGTACCGAAGATCCAATAAATATGATTAAGCAATGTTGTATAAAACAAAAAATGTTTTTTTTCGTTTATGTTTTGAAACTCTAACGAACATAATATTGAAAATGTTTCGTCAGTTAAGCCGAAAATTAAATATGGTTTTATCTTCCCGGTCCCTTTATATTTTTGCAGCATCGATACACCGTAAAAAAGATGTCTTGCATTTATAACAATAGTTAACAATAAAGCATATAAGGGATTAAACGCACTTGCAAGAAGAGATACCGTTATAAATTGCATTGAACCTGCATAAATTAATATGCTCATAGCAATAGGCCAAATAAGGGAATATCCTTGTGATGTCATCAAAACACCAAAAGCAAATCCTAAAAATGAATATCCTATAAAAACAGGTATTGTATGTATAATTATTCTTTTTAAAGCAATATTAGTTTTACCCATAAAACACCTTTCTTAGTTTACATTTATATATTATATCATTAAAATCTCACTTTTTAGTCATACTGCATTTTAAGAATTTGTATAGTATGTTCAATATTTTTTGAGAAATTAAATACATGCAGTATCTAAATTATAACTTTTAATCATTACATAGCTACATAATAGAATAATAATAGATTTAAGGTCATAAATAAATATTGACAGTTATTTTATCCTGGTGGTACACTTGCAATACATATGTTATATTGATGAAACTTAGCAATTACAAGTCACAATTTTATGTTAAAAACATATTTAATCTTCGTGTCGATTTATAAAGGAAAAAGATGGTTTACAGTTTATTAAACGATTGCAATTTGTGCCCCAGAGAGTGTCATATCAATCGTACCGGCGGACAAACCGGCTATTGCGGACAGACAAATTTAATCAAGATTGCCAGAGCGTCACTGCATATGTGGGAAGAACCGTGCATATCCGGAGATAAAGGTTCGGGGACCGTGTTTTTTTCAGGTTGTTCACTAAAATGTGTATATTGTCAAAACCATAACATAGCAAACGGATTAATAGGGTACGAGATATCAGAAAATAGATTGGCTGAAATATGTTGTGAGTTGCAACAAAAAGGTGCTCACAATATAAATTTGGTTACAGCCGACCATTTTATACCACAAATTATTTTTTCTTTAAAAATCGCTAAAAAAATAGGACTTGTTTTGCCTGTAGTTTATAATTGCAGTGGCTATACAAAAGTCGAATCTATAAAATTATTGGAAGGTTATGTTGATATATATCTTCCCGATTTTAAATACATTGACAGTTCTATTGGTAAAAAGTACTCTAATTGCCCGGATTATTATATCTATGCATCCAAAGCAATAAAAGAAATGCTACGGCAGACAGGTAAACCTGTCTTCGATTCGGACGGTATAATGAAAAAAGGAGTTATTGTAAGACATCTGATGTTGCCCGGTTGTTTAAAAGACTCTAAAAGAATAATAAAATACTTATTTGAATCTTTCGGCAATAATATTTATATCAGTATTATGAATCAATACACACCTTTACCTCATGTTTGCGAGTTTGTCGAACTTACTGTAAAGATTTCAACAGATGAATATAACGAGCTTGTGGATTATGCAATATCATTAGGTATAGAAAACGGGTTTATCCAAGAGGGAGATACAGCCTCAGAGAGTTTTATACCCGATTTTAACGGAGAAGGTATTTAAAAATGGAAATAATTAACCAAGTTTGCCCCGTTGCACACAAGTGTGGTGGTTGCAAGTATCAAAACAATAATTACGAATTACAATTAGAAGAAAAACAAAAACTTGTTGAGAAACACCTTAAAAAATATTGTAAAGTAGAACCTATCATTGGTATGAATGACCCTTACCATTATAGAAATAAAGTACATGCTGTGTTTGATACCGATAAAAGAGGGAATATAATTTCCGGAGTATACGAATACGGCAGCCATAAGGTAGTCTCTGTTAAAGGTTGCTTAATAGAAGATCAAAGAGCCGATACAATTATTTCAACTATTCGTAATATGCTAAAGTCATTTAAATTAAGAACTTATTGTGAAGACACCAAAGAAGGCCTGTTTCGGCATGTTTTAATTAGATCCGGTTATAAAACCGGTCAGATCATGGTGGTCTTGATTTTAGCATCACCGATATTCCCGTCAAAAAATAATTTTATAAAGGTACTCTTAGAAAAACATCCTGAAATAACAACCATCATATTAAATGTTAATAATAAAAAAACAAGTATGATTTTAGGTGAAAAAGAGATTGTTCTTTATGGAAAGAGATTTATAGAAGACCGGTTATGCGATAAAATTTTTCAAATATCTCCTAAATCCTTTTATCAAGTTAATCCCGTCCAAACTGAAATTCTATATAACAAAGCTGTTGAATTAGCTGATTTTAAGGGTGATGAAAATGTTGTCGACGCATATTGCGGTATAGGTACAATCGGTTTGATTTTAAGTAGTCATGTAAAAAACGTTATCGGTGTCGAACTAAATGCCGATGCGGTAAGAGACGCCATAACAAATTCCAAACGCAACAATATCCAAAACATACGTTTTTACAAAGACGATGCAGGAGAATTTCTTAGCCGATTGGCAGAGGGAAAACAATCTATAGATATAGTTTTTACCGATCCTCCCAGAATAGGTTGCGATAACAGATTCCTTTATTCTGTGGCATCTTTGAAGCCTGAAAAAGTCATCTATATTTCATGTAACCCGGAAACTTTGGCAAGAGATCTTAAATTTCTAACCCAAAAAGGCTACAAAGCTATGAAGGTTATTCCTGTGGATATGTTTCCTTTTACCGAGCATGTGGAAACATTGGTATTGATGTCGAAAATGAGAGACTGTGAAAGCGATGGAAATACAAGGTTTTAAAGAAGTTATTCTTACCCCCTCGGGATGTGTTCGTGGAAACATCCCGAGGGGGTATTTTTAGAGTGAGGTTGAGTTGACAGATTAGATAATGGGTATTTTGCATAAGGGTGAGTTAATAAAAATTGATGTAATTATTGGATATGATTTTTCAACCAAAGTGTTACAATTTTGCTTGACCAGCTCAGTTTTTATATTTCATGCCGTATAAATGACGTTTCATGCGTAACGCAGAATTTTAGTCGTATTTTATGTTATTATGATGGAGGTAGATATAAAAATATTTAATAAAGGGGAGTACAAAATGGAAACATTCATTAAATAAGCTGTTGTTGTCGTTTTATCAATAATTTTTTGCACAACTTCAGTTTTCGCAGCAACAGTAAAAGCTACAAATATGGAACTTATAAATTAGTAAAATTTTAACCACAAAAACGATTTTTATGGAGTCCATTACTAAACAAGTTAGGAAATGGACAGGGGAATGGGTATAGAGGGTTACTGTGTTCACATTCAATGTCATTTACTTAAGGTTAAAAAAATGGTTTAATTCTCGAATCTGCAGATTCGGCTATGCAATTTCCAAAATCGGTTTCGATATAACTAATTTCAGGTATCCGGCGTTTTTTAAAGGAACTTGGCGCACGTATGGATGTCGTGTTATCTATTAACCTAACGCAAGAAAGGCAAAAGTTAACGAAAAATTAGGATAAAATAGAATGGTAATCACTGTTTGTATGAAGCATAACCCATGTCACAGAAATAAACAGTGGGCGGATCTGCTATATCGGCAGCATCAACCATCTGGCAGAAGGCACTGTATTCATTGCGTTTTCTGGAAGGATCTGATTGAATCCTCTTGCTGATCTGCCATTAGGCTCGAAAAAGGTATCTGGATCATCAGGATTTCTGAAAATATCAAGAGCAGAGCCATCGCAGGCTATAAACTGATACTCTCCATTATAGAGTTAGGGGTAAAAAAGAAGATCTCCATCAAAAGGCGGAAATCTTCCTTAAGTTAATGACATTGGTTCACATTTATAACAAAAAATTAAGTAAAGAGGTGTTTTATGAGCGAAAAAATCAAAGTAAAAAAAACAAAAGAAGAACTTTTAGAAATTCTAGTTGTCATTCTTTTAGGTGTCACAGCGGTTTTTACAGCATGGGCGTCTTGGATAGGTAGTCTGCATGGTGGCAATCAAGCGACAAACTATACAAAGAGCAATAATATTTCCGCTGATGGTAATGCTAGATGGAATGAGGCATCACAACTTCTGGCGCAAGATATGCGTCTTTGGGATGAAATAAGTGGTTTAATGATCGATTTATCCTTTGCACAAGAAATAAATAATGATATGGAAGTGCAGCGCATCAACTGGGTGTTGGAAAAGTTATATGCTGACAATGTGTCTCAAGAACTCGAAGAAGCAATTACTTGGGCGAATGAACAAGAGGAATATGTTTCACCATTTGCCATGGAAGGTTTCATTGATAGCTATTATGTCGATGCTGCTTCTGTTTTGAGTGAATCTCAGATGGTGATAGAACAAGGTCAGCAAGACAATCGCAATGGGGATGCCTTCGGTCTTGTCACCGTCATTTATTCTCTAATCCTGTTTCTCATTGGTATCGCAGGATCATTTAAAAGCCTGACCAACAAGTATATTCTCATAGTTATCAGTATAACAGGGATAGTGCTCACTACTACTTATATGATGACAATTCCATTACCAACAGGGTTTGACATCATGGCATTCTTCGGAAAATAGGGGAAATACATGAAATACATATTATAGTCTTTTGCAGGCAATCTTTCCTGTTATACTTAGTTCTCCATCTTCTATATATAACTGTCCGATATGTAATCTTACCCCCTCGGGATGTGTTCGTGGAAACATAACGGGGGAGTATTTTTAGAGTGAGGTTGAGTTGACAGATTAGGGACTAGCCAAAAACGCTTATACTCGCGTTTCTTCTAAAGTAAAATGGGGATTGATCAACACAAAAGGTGTTGAGATTTTACCATGCAAATATGCCGAAATTCGTATTGGTTACAAATATGTTGTTGTAACGGATGCCGCAGGAAAAGTTGGTTATTTTAGTACGGCAACGAATAAGTTTGTAATGCCGGTTCAAGAAGGGTTGCCTGGTGATGATAAGGATCATTTGTTCCCACGAACCCCGACATCAATAATGACCACTCGAGCCATGTGGAGTGTTGTCTGTTGATAGAGCGGGTTTAAGGCTCTTTGTATGTTTCCTATGTCAAATATTTTTCTGTCAAGGCGGTTGTATTTTGAGCAAAACTAAACAAATTCGCAATAGGAATAAGGGTAAAAACTTTCAGATATTCTCTAAATTTTAAACTGAAAATATATTAACACTTGACAATGAAATGCATTAGGTTTATATTAAACATAAATAATTAAAAAACCGATGATTGAGACTAGTAAATTCATCAACCACCTTATAGAGAGCCTCATAGGATGGAATTGGGGCAGGCAGGGGTGAAATTGAATGGACTTATGAGGGCGGAATGAAAACAGGCTGGTTAGCTGTGTGAGTAGTAACGACGGGATCTTCACCCGTTAAAAAGGAAGCACGAAATTATTTACGTGGATTGAGAGGATGTAGCTTGTAGTTAGGGCAACTGCATCATTTGGGTGGTACCGTAGGAGATAAACTCTTGCCCCTTGTTTTGGGGCAAGAGTTTTTTTAATTAATTTTAAAGCAATAAGAAATCAAGGAACTCCATGTCACCGAGATTTGATTCGGCAGAGAAAATATGAGACTAGTGAAGTAGGAGATGAGTGTATGAAATGTGAAATTTATGTCTTTCGATGGCGCTTTTAGTTGAAGATTAAGTTCTGCTTATTTTATAATCCAACATTTAAAAATACAAAATTTTTATTAGAAAAGGAGAATTATTATGTTAAATCCAAATATTGACTTTGCAGTATATAGGAAACAAACCCCGACTAAGGAAGGTTATTTTGGTACCTATGGAGGTGCTTATATACCGCCTCAATTAGTATCGGAGTTTGAAAAAATATCGACAGCTTACCAAACAATATGCCAGAGTTCAAAGTTTATCAGTGAACTTAGAAGAATTCGTAAAGAATTTCAAGGCCGTCCCACCCCGACGTATCATTGCGAAAGATTGTCGAATTTAATAGGAAATTGTCAGATATATTTAAAAAGAGAAGATCTTAACCACACAGGTGCACATAAACTTAACCACTGTATGGGAGAAGCTCTCTTGGCAAAATATCTTGGTAAGAAAAAAATTATAGCGGAAACAGGAGCAGGACAGCATGGTGTTGCATTGGCTACAGCTGCTGCTTTCTTTGGAATGAAATGTGACATATACATGGGTGAAGTAGATATCGCAAAGCAGGCACCAAATGTTGCAAGAATGAAACTATTAGGTACAAGAGTCATCCCGGTTTCACACGGACTCAAAACATTGAAGGAAGCGGTAGACGCAGCCTTTGAAGCGTATATGACAGAGTATGAAGAAGCAATGTATTGTATCGGATCCGTCGTTGGACCGCATCCCTTCCCTCTTATGGTAAGAGATTTTCAAATGGTTGTCGGTATAGAAGCCAGAGAACAGTTTTTGGAAATGACCGGGAACCTTCCGGATGCTGTCGTAGCTTGTGTCGGCGGAGGTTCAAATGCAGCGGGTATTTTAACACCGTTTTTAAACGACCCTGTTAAGCTATACGGAGTTGAACCCCACGGTATCGGTACAAAAATTGGAGAACATGCTGCAAGTCTAACGTATGGAACAGAGGGCATTATGCATGGTTTTAAATCGATCATGCTGCAAAACGAAAACGGAGAACCTGATCCTGTATATTCTGTTGCAAGCGGTCTTGATTATCCTTCAGTGGGACCTGAGCATGCCTATTTAAGGGATTTGGGAAGAGTAAGTTATAAAACCGCTTCCGACGACGAAGCAATAGACGCTTTCTTTACATTATCAAGGCTGGAGGGTATTATTCCGGCATTGGAAAGTGCTCATGCAGTTGCGTATGCTATAAAGCTGGCGAAAGAGCTCGAGACCGGATCAATTCTTGTAAATTGTTCGGGAAGAGGCGACAAGGATCTGGATTTTGTATTGGAGCATTATGGAGACAGATTAGAAAAATAGTATAAAAAATTTGCATTAAAAACAGGTAACTTACCTGAATACAAATGCCTTTTTTAAAATTTCATTGTTTTTGAAAAAAAGCGACCTCCAAGTATCCCGGAGGTCGCTTGTTCGCATTAAAGCTGTTATTAAAATTATTAAATCTCTCTTCCAATAAGGATCATATACCTGGTTTTTTATATATGAATCGTCGGCTTAACCGACAATTTAAAAAACTTATATGATTAGATCCTGCACCGCTTTATGCTATACTAAACACGGAATTCAGGTTGAAATTTTAATGGTAAATTGGGATAAACCGGAACAACTGAAGACATCAAAAATATTACGCTATCACATTTTCTCACATAGTTAATATAATTTATTACTGATGAACATACATTACAATAAAAACATTATACTTGAAAATTAAACTTGTAGTAATTATTTTATAAAATATAATAAGCATGTGCTCAAACATATTGTAATGTAGTGTTAACCGATATATACTTTTACAAAAGGGTATTATTAACACCTTTGATATGTTAATAGCGAGAGGAATTTAGTATGGACATAACACAATATATGAACCGATCCATCGGTAAATTGATAAAAGATCTTCTTAAAACATCTTTAAGAAATCCCAAAGAATTCGTTTATATTTTAAAATTTTTATATCATAATAAAAAATCTGAAAAAAAGCGATTAAACTTAGAAACTCAAGGTCTACATATTCCACCGTTTTTGATAGCAAGTATTTCAACTACATGTAATTTATATTGTAAGGGTTGTTATGCCAGAGCAAACCAAAGTTGTGGTAATTCCCAAAAAAAAGACGAGTTGACTTCAATTCAATGGAAAAATATTTTTTCACAAGCGGTTGATCTGGGGATATCTTTCATTTTGCTAGCCGGTGGAGAACCTTTAATGAGAAAAGATATAATTCTTACTGCTGCCGGTTTTCCACAGATAGTATTCCCGATCTTTACCAATGGAACTATGATCGATGAAGATTATCTGTCATTATTTAATAAAAAAAGAAATCTGGTACCGGTAATCAGTATTGAAGGTGATAGATATTTGACTGATACCAGACGAGGAGAAGGCATATACGATAAACTTACATCTTCCATGAATACATTGCGCAACAAGAATATTCTTTTCGGTACATCCGTTACAGTTACTACTGAAAATTTAAATGAAGTCACCGGAGCACAATTTATATCGGAGCTAAATAAAAACGGATGTGGTATTATATTTTACGTTGAATATGTGCCTGTTGACGGTTCGACATCAAATCTTGCTTTTAATGATTCCCATCGCATTATATTAGAACAAAAAATAATCTTGTTAACTTCGGAATTTCCAAACACAACATTTCTATCATTTCCGGGAGACGAGAAAAAATTCGGAGGCTGCCTTGCTGCAGGACGAGGATTCTTTCATGTCAATGCAATCGGTGGAGCTGAGCCTTGTCCTTTCTCTCCATACTCCGATATAAGCTTAAAAGATCATACTTTGGTTGAAGCTCTGCAATCACCTCTTTTTAAAAAACTTGCAAGTGAAGGAATCCTTCTGCAAGAGCATACGGGAGGTTGTGTACTATTTGAAAATCAAGAAAAGGTTAAGGATTTATTTAATACATAAGCATGAGTCTACTGCAAAAACTTTTCTTTACTGCAATTATCGAATGAGAATTGAACATAAGTTATAAAATCAATTGTTGTAGGTATATGCAGTGACAAATTTATTGCAGTGAAATAAAATATATGTATATGCTTAATTAACAAACACAATATGTATATAAAAAGGTTCCTTATTTGGAACCTTTTTATAGTAAATTAGTTTTGATTTGGCATATTCTCCGGTTTTGAAGGCATGGATATTTCAGCTAACGATTCTGCTATTTCCATATCATACATACCGTTAACGGCAAGATCTCCCATAGCCACCATACCAACCAACATACCATTGTCAACAACAGGTATCCTTCTTACTTGCTTATCTGCCATGACCTTACCTACTTCTCTTATATCTGTATCTGATGTAACGGTAGCTACATTAGAGCTCATAACATCTTGTACTTTTGCAGTTTTCGGATCTGTTCCGTTGGCAATATTTCTTACAACAATATCTCTGTCCGTTAATATGCCTACTACATTATTATTATCACATACAGGCACAGAACCAATGTTATGCTTCTGCATGAGTTGAGCGGCTTCGTACACAGTCGCTTGAGGTGTCACCTGCGCAAGGTTATTAGTCATAATATCTCTGACGATCATATAATATTCTTCCTTTCTTCATAAAAAGATCTTAGTTTTGACATACTTCTATTTTGTCCCGTAATCTGTTTAAAATTACAAAATTCAT
>CAZJOD010000133.1:0-10012 GCA_964547525.1 uncultured Clostridiaceae bacterium | reverse complement strand
CTTAACCGAATCCATATCAATCTCACGTATTGAACATCCTTTTTCATATGTAACGGTTACAGACTTGTCAACTATATTTTGTATGCCTTTGAGTAACGTAACAGCAGAAAAACCTTGTACAGGCGGGGTATAATCGCCTAATGCGTTAGAATCCGCGTTTGGACCGACAACCGCAATTTTTTTAATCTTATTAGATAAAGGTAAGAGATCACCTTTATTCTTTAATAAGCAAACTCCTTGCCTTGCCGTTTCTAAGCTTATATTTAAATGCTCTTGGCAACGAGTAACTTTTTTTGACAGCTCCGGTTCAATAAAGGGTTGATCAAAAAGCCCCAGCATAAATTTAACTCTTAATATACATAATGCGGCACGGTTTATATATTTTTCGGGTAAAACATTATTTTTTACCATTTCAATAATCGCAGACTGGAAAAATTCATTTTCAAAATCAAAAAATTGCATATCCATACCTGCTTCAATTGCTTGTTTTATAGCATCCTCCATTGAATCTGCCACATGATGTATGGTAAAGAGTCTTTTTATTGCACCTAAATCCGAACAAACAAAACCTTTAAACCCCCACTCATTCCTAAGTACATCCGTAAGCAACCATCGATTTGAAGCACATGGAATTCCGTCAATAGCATGATATGCACACATTATCGACATAGCTTTTCCTTCTACGACAGCTTTCTTAAAAACAGGTAAAAAGTCTGTTCTCATTTGGCGTTCTCCCGTCGAGCATGCCATACAATTTAAACCGCCTGAGGGGATTGAATGAACGGCAAAGTGTTTGGGTTCAGCCACTACAGAGTCGTTAGAAGCCAATGATTTTCCTTGTAAGCCTTTAACCACTGACAGCCCTAATCTTGAAGCAAGACAAGGGTCTTCACCTAATGTTTCTTCTACACGACCCCATCTGGGTTCTCTGGCTATACCCAATACGGGATTAAACACCAAATGTATACCCTTAGATCTGGTTTCTGCTGCAATTGAATTTCCTACAGCTTCGGCAAGCTCTTCATTCCAAGTGGACGCCATAGCAATAGCCTGCGGAAAAATTGTATTTCCGGGGCTGCTTAAACCATGCAACGCTTCTTCAGAAAACAAGACAGGTATACCAAGACGTGAATTGTTTATAACGAATTCTTGAATTGTATTTGATAAAACCGAATCACAAGGGTATAAATCGTGTATGCACCCGATACCAATATTACCGACTATACCCAACGCTTTCTCTTTAACAAACTTAGAATCCGGTGCAACGCTTGTACGGCTTATTACAGACATTTTATCAACAAACAAAGATCCGCTGTACATATCCATTTGTCTGACTTTTTCTTCTAATGTCATTTTTGACAAAAGATCGTTTAATCTTAATTCAAGAGGTAACGCTTTATTCATGTAATCGGCTTTTTTAAATCGGGTGTCCATTGAATTATTTTTATCCTTTCATTAATCCATATTATAAAATCTTCAATATTGATTCTACAACAAATATATCTTTATATTGCAGTGAAATTAATACTAAGGCTTTAAAATTCTTTCCACAATATCAGTATTTTCTTTAATCTGATTCTTATGTTTTTGGAATATTCCAATCATTATCATATCCGTCGGTTTTATGTTCTCATAGGCTTCCTTTAAATAAGTTTCTGCAACCAAGGGTATCTCATCTTGATTTTTACCAATAAAAACTTGGCCGCCTGCAAATACTTTAAATGCTACTACGGGTTTTTTTACTTGTTTTATCGCCTCATACATTAAAAATCTATCGTCGGGATAGAATATGACCTTTTTAGACTTACCGGTTATAAAACCGCTTTGTTCTCCACGTTGAGTTTTACGTGCGTTATAAAAGCATGTGGCATAAAAATCCGCACCCCAATCTTCTTCTTCCGCTCTTAAAACCGTCTCGGGAACATGCGTTGCAAAGCCTGCAATAACACCGGTATCTTTAATCATTTTAATTCTCTCTTTTAAAACGTCAACCTGATTTTGTTCACATAACAGGTCGGCTGTTGTTCCCTGATGATATATAGCTATGGGTTCACATTTTAACATCATACGCAGATTAACGGCTAAGTCCATTGCTGCATATGACTGGAACATGATATTCATTTTTCCGCCTTCGTTTTTATATTGCCTAATAACACGTAATATAAAAGGATCGCCTAAAGCCATGTAAGTGTTAATACCGCTTTCTTCAGCTTCGAACATAGCCTTGACACAATTTTCTGCGGTATAAAAATCTAACATTTCTTCGCTGCTATGTATTTGTTCAATGTAGGAATGTCCGGTGAACGGATTATCACCTAAAATAAGACGACTTACCTTTTTACCATAAAAATCTGTTGTTGGTATCATTATATTTTCCTCCGCTTTTGATTTACATAAATATTAAAAATTAATAACTATATATATTACAGTATACTATATTTTTTATTGTTTGAGTCAAGTTGAATCACATATTTTAAAAATACCCGTCACACTAAAAATATTACAACACTATTACGGATTGTATACAAGTATTGCTTTTGGATCTATTGTATGTTTTAATGTAAATAATTAAGGCAATTATTTCAAAACAAAAACCAATGAGAAGGAAGATAGAAAAATGAGGAAGGTATCTATAACCTTTATATTAACATTTTTGGTATTATTAACAATGCTTACCACAACGGTTTTTGCCAACGGTTTGCTTGTATTAGGGAGTCGGGGCGCCGAAGTCAGGCAAGTACAACAGAGACTAAACGAGCTTGGATTTGATGCCGGTGCAGAAGATGGAGTATTAGGCTACAATACTCAAACAGCCATAAAAAAATTCCAGACACAAAATAGTTTAACTGTAGATGGAATTGTCGGTCCACAAACATGGGAAGTATTATACTCCAATATTGATAATATTGAGATATTGAATAATGATTTTGAAGAGGACACAAACGAATCCACTTTCGAAGAACGACAAGATAATACACCTTTAACTTCTAATTTATCAGCTCCTATAACAGAAACACTAAGATACGGTAATAAAGGAAACCAAGTAAAATTGCTTCAAAACCGTCTAAATGAACTAGATTATAATACCGGTACACCCGACGGAGTGTTCGGAGCTAAAACATTCGGTGCGGTTATCACCTTTCAACGTATAAACGGATTGGCTGTCGACGGTATAGCGGGGGCAAAAACTGTCGAGTGCATGTACAATAATCCTATTTCTTATTCAAAGGAATTAGATACCGATACAGGTTCGGATATTGTGAGTTTTGCCATGCTTTATTTGGGAAAACCTTATGTATATGCCGCCACCGGGCCAAATGCTTTCGATTGCTCCGGTTTTACATATTTTGTATATAAAAATTTCGGAATTACCATACCCAGATCGTCATATAATCTTGGTGGTGTGGGTATGGCAGTTACCAAATCGGAACTTGTTCCCGGAGATCTTATATTGTTTACAGGCCCGAGTTCAGGAACCGGTATCGGCCATGTAGGTATTTACATAGGTAACGGTAACTTTATACATGCGTCTTCGGGATCCTCAATGAGTGTAAAAATTGATACAATATTATCAGGCAGCTATAATTCCAGGTATATCGGTGCCAGAAGATTATTATAATTTATTTACATTATTTCGACCGATCGGTTAACCGAAAAACTATTTTTTCTTTTTACTTTTTAGTACATAAACAGTCAAACAAATAGATATTCCAATTGAAATCATCAGAATTAATGATAAAATTCCGGAGTTTTTATCCGGGGTTTTATCTATATTATCTGAATTTAAATCGGATTCTTTTTGACTTAATTGTGGATCCGTAGTATTCGAATCTATTTCTTTATGGATAAATTCAACAACATTAACCTTGCATATAGCGAAAGCTTCAGGATTATCGGTTGCAAATACTCTTACGTAAGTTTCACCGAGTGATACTCCTCGTAAAATACCATTGCCAAATAAAGCTGCAACATCTTCATTATCCGACTTCCATGTAATACTTGAATAAAAAGGATCGTCAGGATTTATTACGGCTTTTATTTGAAAATTATCTCCGGGTTTCAATTCAATGTTGGAAACGTTTAATTCAATATTATCTATATACTTAATTGCATTAGGTACACCCGCTGCCGCTCGAACCAGGATTGATCTCATATTAATCATTTCTTCGGGTGAGCGTGAATATGTGTTACCTGATTTAGCAATTCTCTTTGCCAACTCTTTTGCTGTTTTTATATCTTTGTTTTCCAGAATCTTTAAAAGCTCATAATCTTCTGCTCCATCTCTAAGAGCAACCAGTCGTATTGATGTTTTTACCTTGTCCTTGTTTTTTAGATCCGGAAAAATTGATGAAGTATCTCCGTTGGCAAAATCGGTGATAGATCTATACCAGCTCATTAATCCCCAATGAAGGTATCCTGATGCACCTACATTATAATTATACCATGCTATGGAACGACCTTGCCATACAGGTTTGTCTATATACCTGTTTAACCAAGATCCGGAAGGAACCACACATGTATAAGTAAACAATACAGTGTCATCATTTAACGCCTTGTTATATAACCCTTGATTTGTGTCGTACAAATTTAATAACGGTATAAGATAATTTACTTTTTGTTCGATTAAAAAATCGCCGGCTGATCTTACAGTATGAGGATCCCCAATTTTCATGTCAGGTGCATATTTCCGTATTAAGCTTACCAATTCACTGTAATTTGCTTTATCGGCGTTTGAGGAAGGTTCGTCTCGTAAATTTTGAAACCAAATATCCAATAGGTCTTTTTCTATTAGATGTTCATATAAAGCAGGTATGTATTGATTTAACCAATTTTTAGAAATTGGGCTATTCATAGGTTCGGAGCCGGAGATTGCGGTTTTGGTCCAATCCGATTTGATTAGGTTTACATTTTCTCCTGCCGTTGTCATCATATAACCGGCTAAACTTTTCACAACTCCTTTATTTATAAAAAATTCAATGTACTCGTCAAATTTCGACCAATTAAAATGATATTTACCGGTTTCATCTAAATATGACCCTCCGTCGATGAGAAGTTGAACCGTTTGTACAAATAATACATTTAAACGATGATTTTTCATTACAGTGGCTATATTATCTACTAATGCCCACCATTCAGGCGTCCACCTGTTAAACTTATATGTTCTTGTGATAGGATCGTTAGGATGCGAATTTGCAGTTGTAGTACCAAAACCGGATCCTATAATAAGCTGCCACATTAAAATACTATATGCTCCATCCGCAGGATCAGGGATGGTCACATCATAAACCTCAATGTTCATGTCTACACTGAATTCACCTGCTGTGGTGGATAGTATTACACTTCCATTATAGGTACCTGCCTTTGTTTCTATTGGTATATATATTGTAATCCATACAGGTTGAGTGGTATCTTTGGGTACATCCCGGATTTTGTCATTAGATAAGGGATCGGGATAATGCCCTTTTTCAAATCGAACAGCCGTTATTTTATTCAATCCCTCGGAGTTACTTCCTAAATAAGTATAATCAACATAATTGTATGTAATATTAGATGAAGATATTTTATTACTTCCGGAGGTTAAATCTGTTGCATGTACGTTATGTATCGTGAACGGCGTTGAAGATCTCATTAGTATTTGAGCCGATTCAAACTCATTTTTTGCAACAACCATATCAATCATATTTTTAGAATCTTCATCTTTTACAAAATCTTTAAAAACATTAATATATGAGCTTGTTACCCAAACATCAAAGTAATCTTCTTGGGAAGATTCTGCGAATGTTACAGGTGATAAAAACATGTTTATACAGTAAAAAAACATAAATATAACAATCAAAATTCTCATTTTTAAGTGTCTCATCCAAACCATCCTAATTTTTATAAATTTAGATTCATAGATTCCATAAGCTATTACTACCGATATGAAAGACTAATGACTATAGTATCATTATACATTAATATAGAGGTTTGTTTTATATAATTTAATATCAAGTAAAAAAATAAATGTTAATAGAATAAAAATTTACCATTTTAGTTATCAATAAAAGTATTAGCATGTTATAATTATATTAATAATAGATGTGATGTTGTGAATTAAACAGATATTTAAACGGTACCGGTTATGATGCATGTACTGTCATAAAATAAATAGATGTAAGTTACAATATCAACGATCAAGCGAAATCTATTAAATGGTATTTATGTTTGTTTAACATAAGATTATTAAATGTATGTGCATTTGATTGGAGGAGTTATATGAATATTGAATTAAAAAAGATAAGAGAAGGATTTGACGGCAACACGTGTTATGCTCAATCGAGAATAGGCTCGGTTGACAACGAAGGAAACCATTTGGTTTTAACATCGCAAAAACTCATTTTAGCCGGCAGTGATACATACAAATTAATAGAAAGTATGTTCTCAACAGACGGAGGGGAAAGTTGGACTGAATTTATTCCACAAAAAAATTTTGAAACAGATGATAGAATTGTATGTGATTTCGTACCGTGTTTCCATAAAAAAACAGGAAAATTGCTTGGAATGGGTGGTTCGGTCTCGTACAAGTCCTTTAATCCTCCTTTGCTTGATCATACCAAACCACAGCAGATGTTTTATTCGGTGTATGATATTGAAAAAAACGAATGGGATAAGATAAAAAAACCTGTAGATAAAAGCGGTAATGTTTTCAGTGGGTTTTCATCGGCTTGCTGCAGACGATTTGAACTTGAAAACGGTGATATATTACAGCCTGTTTACAGAAGGTCTGCACCCGGTGAAAAAACATCAGCCCAAGTTATGCGTTTTGGGTTCGACGGTGAAACAATTATACTTAAAGAAGAAGGCAACCTGCTTTCATGTGAATCTGAAAAGCGTGGTTTTGCAGAACCGTCTATGGCATACTATAATGGTGTGTATTATTTAACAATAAGAGCGGACAGCAAGGGATATATTGCAACAAGTAGTGACGGCTTGAACTTTTCCGAGCCGATCGTATGGAACTGGGATACCGGCCTTATAGTGCCTACATATAACACTCAGCAGAATTGGGTGGTGAGGAATGACGGACTATACCTTGTATACACAAGAAAAGACGGTAAAAATGATCATGTTTTCAGAAATCGTGCACCTTTATATATGTGTAAAGTGGACACGGAAAATCTTTGTCTAATACGGGAGACCGAAGTTGCAATCACTCCTGAACGAGGTGCAAGAATGGGTAATTTCGGTGTGACACACATTTCGAACAATAAAAGCATCGTTGTCACAACAGAGTGGATGCAGCCCGTAGGATGTGAAAAATATGGAAGCAATAACGCTATTTATGCCGTGTTTATTATGTAGAATTACGATAACGATTATATGTTTGATTTTACTGTAATAATTCACTTGTTGTGAGCCGGAGTGTGCCGGGTTGTTTATTTTTGAAAATACCTTTATCAATTGGTAATGCGGTAGAATCATAATAACCTTTTGTAAAACTAAATTATAGAGGAGACGGATATGAAAAGGGCGGTAATTGGTGGTTTCTTAACTCTCATTGGTACTATATGGGATCTGGCGGTCATTATCTTTGTTGGTAATAATTTGGTTTCCGGTTGGTCGACACCTCCCGGTAGGTTTTTAACAACTGTCTCAAAAACCGGAATGACATTGCCTATGGTCGTCGGAACAATATTATTTGTCTTAGGACTATTGATTATGAAAGTTGAATTTTTTAGAAAAGAATAATCATTACTTTTATTAATTGATTAAATAAGAATCAATACAATACAAAGTTGGAGAAAATTAATGAATAATAAACTTTTTCAAAAAACGTTTTATATTTTAATATCATTATCAGTTATATTGGTATTATTATTTACAGGATGTAAAACGGGAGATATCAATAATGACATTGAAGAAAAAATATCAACATCAGTGTCTGATACGAAAGAAACTTCGCTTCAAACAGAGAAAGAACAAAAGGTTGAAGCTACAAGTATACAAGAACATCAAGATGATCATGTCAGGGAAGAAATAGTCATCGAATTGAGGAAATTTCCATATCCTTTTAAAGCTATGGTTGCAATAGCTTCGGATATTGACGGTTGTACGGTTGAGGAATTTGAAATTATTCATCGCTTTTTAAACACTTATGAAGATACCGGAACACGTATGGGGCAAGGAGTAGGTCTTGATATAGCCGACAGCTTTTTTATGTATAAAGTGGAACCTAATGATGACATGTATTACTGGGAGGGCTTGGACGAACCTGAACCCAAAGACAAAGATAAAATAATTAAGTATATTAATGCGGGTTGGATTGATTTTCTACATTCATACGGTTGTTTCAGTGTAAAAGGCGGATTTGTCAGGGAACTGGCGGAAAAAGCCATAAAAGAATTGAAGGAATATGATATATATATTGATGTATATGTAGATCACGGTGATGTTCATAACCGTCAAAACTGGTGTAAAGACGTAGATTATATGAGGGGAGCGGCAAAAGGTGAGCCGGAATATCACGCGGATATAACAATTGATTATGGTATAAAATTCACATGGTCGGCAAATACTCAAAAAGGCGTTGACAATGTTATTTTTCCATGGACTGCAAGAGACGGGCAAAAAGTGTGGGGATTTCATCGATATACAAATAATTGGCAAGCTAATCTTTTACATATGCAAATGGCTCCGTGGTTTTTAAATGAATTGAAAAGAAACAGTCAGTATATAATTTTTTCAAATCATTTTGGTGCGGTTTTTGACGGAACATTTATACCGGAGGTTGTTTCGGCTTTCAGGTACTTAAAGCAAGAACAAGATTCCGGAGAAATACTTGTTGCTAGAACATCAAGATTGCTAAGATATAATCTTGCGCAACTATATACAAAATGGGAATTTGATTCGGATAATAATCGTATTATTATTCATTGCATTGAGGATCCTTTATTCGGTGATTTTATTCCAAGTATCGATGATGTAAGGGGACTGACTTTTGTATGTGAAAATGTTTTCAATTCAAATACGACTGTATATATAAAGGACCAAATGTTAACAGATATTAGTTTTCCTTCAGAAGATGTACTCATGATTAACTGGTTTGAACCGGATACAAACGATTATACTAAGAAGTGACAAACAACGTGTTCTTGGTATCATAGTTTTTTATTATCGGCCTGTCCTGTTTGCAATTATTTTAGATATAATCAAAGGTATAACAAACAGGATAGGCAAAATTATTATACCGATTATAATGTATAAAACTGTCTCCCAAATATTATACGTATTTTTGTTTATCGAACCGGCAAATACGGTCAGTAATACGATAGGGGTTAAAATACCTACAATATACTGACCACGTGCAGCAAAACGTCCCGCATCGCGATTAATAAGTTTTGTAATTAATGAAAATAAAGTGTAAATAAGAAATGTTGCAGGTAAACCTAAAAGATGATAAACGGGTATGTCATCATTATACTGTAAATGCTGATAAATGGTTTTAAGTGTAATTCCGTACATGCAAGTTATAAAGAAGAAAAAAAATATACCGGCTGATCTGGCTCGTTTATATCGACTATTGTAATAATAATATTTACCGTTTGTTTTAAAATCTTTTTGTTTATCCGATTCTCGTGGCTTTTTAGTACTTAATTCAACTTTAAAAAGAGTCTCTTGATCATCCAGTCTTACTGTAATATTGTCAGAATAGATGCGGTTTCGGCTTTGCCCTGTTACTTCTATTTTTACTATCAAAGGCAACTTATTGTCAACTGACATGGAACTTACATCGAGAATTGTTATCCAAGAAGCGTTAGCATCTATATATATGTTTTTATAAGGTCCTCCTTCGTTAGTTATCATAAAATACGTCGATAAAGTTTCACCGGGTTTGGCAACTCCAAAATAAAAATTCTTAGGTGTTATAACAGGTCTTGGTTTTTTTACAGAACCGGTATTACTCGTGTTCTGATTATCTCTGTCATTGCTATTTTTCTTTGAAGTCGTCGCCCTGTTCTGATATACCTTTGTT
>CAZJOD010000132.1:0-10030 GCA_964547525.1 uncultured Clostridiaceae bacterium | reverse complement strand
AAGTAACCGGTGTAAGCCAGTGAAATGAAATAGTTTAAATCAAAATTCAATGAGAATTTTTTTCACTGTGATATAATTTGTGGAGGAATAAATATGATTCATGTAAATGATTTATGCTTTAGTTATACAACTCGTCCTTTTATTGAAAATATGAACTTCGATGTTCAAAGCGGTGAAATTTTTGGTTTTTTAGGCCCGTCCGGTGCGGGGAAAAGTACTTTGCAAAAAATACTTACAGGTCTAATTTCCGCATATACCGGTAATGTCATTGTGAACGGAATAGAGGTAAAGAATCATAATAATGGTTTTTATGAACAAATCGGTGTAGACTTTGAGTTCCCGAGTTTATACGAAAAATTGACTGCAAGGGAGAATTTACGTTTCTTTGCATCTCTATATAAAAAACATCAAGCGATTGATCCATTGATAAAAAGTGTCGGGTTGTTTGCCGATGCCGATAAAAAGGTAGCGGAATTTTCCAAAGGAATGAAGGCAAGGCTTAATTTTATCAAAGCACTTATTCATGATCCTGCACTTTTGTTTCTGGACGAACCAACCTCCGGGCTTGACCCGTCAAATGCAAGGAATATGAAGGATATAATACTAAATCAGAAAGCAATGGGAAAAACTATTCTACTTACCACGCACAATATGTATGACGCAACGGAACTATGTGACCGTGTCGCCTTTATAGTGGATGGTAAGCTTAAAGCTTTGGATTCGCCACGTAATCTCATTATGTCAAGGGGTGCCTCTAAAGTACGGTATACATATTTCCGGAACGATCGGGAAGAACAATCGGAAATTTTGCTTGATCGGACAAGTGAAGATAGTATATTACAAAACCTTATAAGAGAAAACCGATTGATTTCCATCCATAGCAGTGAGCCGACGTTGAACGATATTTTTGTAGAATTAACGGGGAGGCTGCTGCAATGAGAGTTAAGACACTGATCATAGGAGATATTCGGTTCCAGATAAAATATGGTTTTTATTTCTTGTATCTGATTTTCACCATTTTATATATAAGCTTACTTCATGCATTACCGGTTACATGGCGTGAAAAAGCCGCCGTCCTGATGATTTTCAGTGATCCTGCCGCTATGGGGCTATATTTTATGGGAGCTATAGTTCTATTTGAAAAAAGTGAGCGGGTGTTAAACAGCATTGCCGTCTCTCCTGTTAAACCGATAGAATACATAGTTTCAAAGCTTATTTCCATAGCTTTGATATCAACTATAGTCGGGCTGAGCATAGGTTTTGTGGGTGGAATAATAGATAAACCATTCTACTTTTTTATAGGTATATTTCTAGGCTCATGCCTTTTTTCAGCTTTGGGGTTGATGGTAGCTTCAAACATAACAACATTGAACCGTTTCATTATAGCGACTATTCCTGTAGAGTTGATCATTAATGTTCCGGCCATTGTATGGTTTTTTGGGTGGAAGCCCTGGTGGTTGATAATACACCCCGGAGTTTGTATTATTGAGTTGTGTCAAAACGGAGACTATGTTCTACCTGCTTTGTTCATTTTAATGGTATGGATGATACCAACTTTATATTACACCCGACATAAGATAACTAAAAGCTTGCAAGCATTAGGGGGTGTCAAACTATGAAGCCTTTACTGAGATCTTTTTATATGTTTATAAGACAGATAGTAGAAGATACTATGCTTGTGATGGTTTGTTTCGCTGTCGTATTGGCTGCATTTTTTTTCCGGTTTGGTATACCGGTTATTGAGGGTATTTTGTGTGGTTATTTCGGCCGGGAGACAATTTTAACAGATTACTATCTTCTGTTTGATTTGATGTTGGCTGTCTTAACTCCTTATATGCTATGTTTTGCTTCTGCTATGATTATGTTAACAGAATATGATGAAAACATGACCTCATATCTTGCTGTAACTCCTGTAGGTAAAAATGGGTATATCTTATCTCGATTAGTCTTCCCGGCTGTGATTGCCTGCATAATTTCTATCGTTATAATATATTGGTTTTCACTAACTCAATGGTCTTTTGGGATGATTATGTTAGTTTGCCTTATTACAAGTCTAATGAGTATTGCCGTGGCTTTATTCCTATTTTCTTTTTCGCATAATCGAGTAGAGGGTATGGCTATGGGAAAACTGTCCGGAATTTTAATGCTGGGATTACCTGTTCCGTTTTTTCTCTTCACAAATATACAATATTTATTTTCACCTTTACCTTCATTTTGGATTGCAAAGTATTGCATGGAGAAAAATCTTATTTTCATGTTCCCGGCACTATTGTCTTTAATTTTGTGGATTTGGTTGTTATATAAAAAGTTTATAAAAAAATGCATGTAATTAAATAATTTTTGTTAAATGGTAATCCCGACATGTCTATTATCAAGTATGTTTTTCGGAATTTATTAAACAAATCAATTGATTCATAAACACTAATTTTCATTTTAATATAATTTCTGTTTCGGAGATTCAAAAAAAATGAAGCAGATAAGTGTTTTATATCTCATTATTTTAATAGTTTTATTTTGTTTTATAAATTATATGTAAAAAATTCGAAAAATTTATAAAATAGTAAAGCAGTAACGTTAAATTATGGTATAATAGTATATATAACTACGGATATATTACTATTAGTAGTACTTATAGTAATTTAACAGAAATCAAATGAGACATATGGTTAAGATTAGAAAGTATTTTATTTTAATGGGAAAGGTAAATGATATGAAACGGATAATTTCGGCATATAAAGACTTACTTGGTATAATATTTGAAAAAGCTCCGGCAATGGTTATTCTCACTTTTTTATGTTCCATTATTAGCGGTTTTCTGACTCCAGCCGGGGTATATGTAAATAAGAATGTTTTTGACGGTGGATTGGCCGTAGCAAAAGGAGATATGACATTTATAAGTTATTCGTCATACCTTATTTTATTTATAATATTTGCGTTATTGCCTTCTTTAATATCCGGGGTCATTTTTAATTATGTTCAACCCCGTTCTCTTCTAATTCTAAGAACATCATATAAAGAGCGTTTACTAAAAAAACTTAAAACCATGAAATATGAGCACTTCGAAAGCGAAAAATCTATGGAAATAATAGATAAAGCATATAACAGAGCTGAAGTTGCGGCAAGACATTTGTGGCCTATGTATATATTTAACTGGTTGAGTTCAATAATCGCCGGAAGCGGTTCGTTATTATATATTGTAAGTGTAAGATGGTGGCTTTTATTAACGGTTTTAATTCCTTTTATCCTTGAAACCTATATATCGTCAAAGATAAATTATAATATATATAACGAATTGGAAACATATTGGAAAAGAGAGAGAAAGTACGGCACTTTAGGACGGTATTTAAGGTCCAGAGAGTTTTCAAAAGAATTAAAGGCTTTTGGGAATTCGGACTATTTAATTGATACATATAAGAAAAGATTGAATGAAAGAAACAGAGATTATGAACGTTATTATTTTAAAAATCTACGTAAGATATTATTAGGGGGAAACCTTACAAAAATTGCATCGATAGCAAATGTTATTATTTTGCTTGTTTTATTCGTTAACCGACAGATGTCCGTAGGACTGTTTATAGCTATGACAGGGTTGATGTTCGGCGGGTTATACGGAATTCTTGGTAGATGTACCGCTTTATTTAAGTGGGCTCCGTTTCACATAAATTCTTATGATTATTACGATAAATTTTTTAAATTGTCTGACGATACGGAAGGAACCGAATCAGATTTACCGGAATCATATGATATAGAATTTCGGGATGTGTGGTTCAGGTATCCGGGCACACAAAAAGATATCTTAAAAGGGTTGACATTTAAAATAGAAAATGGGGAAAAAGCATCCATTGTCGGTGAAAACGGTGAAGGTAAGTCGACTATGATCAAGCTGTTATTAGGGCTTTTTACCCCGGATAAGGGTGAAATATTAATTGGTGGAAAAAAGGCGGACGAATATCCTTTAAGTGTACGAACAAAAATATTCGGACCTGTATTTCAAGACTTTGCTAAGTATAGTATAACATTAAAAGAAAATATAGGGATAGGTGATATTGAGCAGATAGACAATGATGAAAAAATAAATGCAGCTGCGAAAAAAGGTAGAGCGAATGAGTTTGTAGAAGGATTTGAGAAAGGGTATGATACACTACTCGGCAGAGATTTTGAAGGCGGTGTTGACATCTCGGGAGGGCAATGGCAAAGAATTGCTATCTCTCGTGCTTTTATGGGTGATAAGCCGGTATTGCTGCTTGATGAACCGACTTCACAGCTTGATCCGTTAGCGGAAGCCGATTTATATAACGAGTTTGCGGAAATGGCAGAGAATAAGACTGCTATATTTATAACACACAGATTAGGTTCGACAATGATTACCGATAAAATTTTCGTTATAAGTAACGGTACAATAACCGAATCCGGAAAGCACGAAGAACTGATACGGCAAGGTGGTATTTACTCTAAAATGTTTAACGCGCAAAAACAGTGGTATAAAAAAGAAGCGGAGGTTAATGTAAATGTCTAAAAAAGAGATAAAGAACAAATCGGAAGATAAAAAAATTGTATACAATATTAAATTCGATGATAACACTGCGGATTTTGAAAAAGATATTTTAAAAGAAAATCCTCCCGGGTTACCTTATTTAACCAGACTTTTCAGATATGTTTTTTCATCTGCCAAATTAATGTGTGGTATTTTTTTAAGCTTGGCTATAATTTTAAGCATACTACAACCTGTAACAGCTTTTATATGGGGAAGATATATTGATAATGCCAATAACTATTCCGGTGAAGCAAACACTTCAACACTTCAATTAATGTCTTTGGTCGGACTGGCGGTAATATATTGGGGTATTAGCTTTATCAGTAATATAATAAATCGTTATTTATACGGAGGAGAAGATATTGAACGATTGAGCAAGGTTCAAGATCATCGTTTACAAGAAAAGTTTCAAGCTAAGCTATTTAAAAAAATATCAAATTTGTATCCGGATTATATGGAAGTACCGAAAATTAACGACATTATACAGCGTAGTTTTAATTCTATGGGAGGTGAATGGAGTTCTCTTCAAAGGGGAGTTATAATTGAAGGGTATGTGATAATTGCTAAAATTATATCTGTTGTTATGGTTGCCGCTTCTCTTTACATTTTCAATCCGTATTTATGTTTAATAGTTCTTGCCGCACCTATCCCGACGCTTTATACAACATATGTGGGAAACAAATTAAATTTTAAGTTTACACGTGACAATGGAAAAATCTTACGTGAAGCTAATTATTATCAAGATGTACTACTTGGCAACTCAGTTAAAGAAGTGAAGGTTTTAAATTTGTTTGATTTCTTTTTTACCAAGTGGAAAGTCTTGGCAGATGATTATTTGGTGAAAGAAAAGAAAAACCGGTTGAATATATTTATTCTCGGAACAGTGAGTGGATTCGTATCAAATATAGCGAATGTAGCGGCGAACGTTTTGGCAATCATATTAATGACACAGGGAAAATTATCGGTTGGTGCTTTGGGGGCGGTTTTGGCATTGAATGGAACTCTTATGGCAAGTACATCTCAACTGTTTAGCTCAATTGCAAATTTCTTGTCGAAGAAAAACGAATCTGCACAGTTTTTTGAATTTATAGATTTAAACGAACAGTTTTCGCAAGATCATGTAAAAAAGAATAAACCAATAAATATAAATAAGTTGGAAACTAAAAATATATGTTATCGCTACCCTTTGACCGATGTTTACAGAATCAAAAATGTGAATTTTATGATAAACAAAGGTGAGAAGGTGGCATTTGTCGGTGAGAACGGTGCAGGTAAAACAACCTTCATAAAACTATTAATAGGAATGTTGGAGCCGTCAACCGGCGAAATACTTATAAATGGTGATAATATAAAAAAAATTGACTATACGGATAAATATAATTCCTTATCTTATGTTTTTCAAGAACCTGCTAAATTTAATACGTTTACAATAGGTGATAATGTATTCTTCGGCGATGTAAGTATTGAGCGTAATGAAAATAAAATCAATTCGGCTCTGGAATTTTCCGGATTTGAAGGGGCTAAACAAGATGCACTACTTGGTAAAGATATAGGTGGAACAGAATTATCCGGAGGTCAATGGCAAAAAATCGCTATTGCACGTGCCAACTATAGAGATCGTGATTTTGTAATACTTGATGAACCTACAAGTAATTTAGATCCTCTTGCAGAAACGGAAATTTTTAAAAAATACATAGCGATGACAGAAGGCAAGACTGTTATTATGGTTACACATAGAATTAGTATCGCTTCACTTGCCGACAGGGTTGTTGTTTTCAAAGACGGTGAAATTGTTGAAGACGGTTCTCATGAAGAGCTGCTTTCGAATAACGGTGAATATGCGAGATTGTATTCTACACAAGCAAAGTGGTATGACAGATGAATTTTTATTATGTGTATTAAACCGGTTTAAAAATTCAATAAATTTAGATTATGTGATTTCTGATTCGTATTAACTTATTTCTTGAGACATCTAAGGTAAGAGGTGGAGACTTATAGCTGTTTTTGGCTAAATTAATAGAAATGAGTGGGTATAAAATTTTATTTTATAAAGATTGTGATATAATAAATAGTATTAAAATACCGAATGCAAGTTTAAGGAATATAAAATGAGGTGTAGAAATGATCTAAGAATAATTCAAGTTTAGCAGATAATAAATCGGTAGTCCGATGTATCGGACTTGTTTAGTTGTCGAAATTTGGATTATTTATCCGTATAAAAGATCGGTCATTGTACGGTACATCATTGTTTGCGTTATAGATATATATCGGTATTTTTATTTTGACCTTCTATAAATAGCAATATGTGACTCTATTTTTCGATAACAAAGATTTATGACTAAAAATGGAGTTTAGTTATATTTAGGAGGTTTTGTACAATGCTACAGTTAAAGAATATTAGTATAAATCTATTACAAGATGGCAGACATATTGTTGAGAATTTCAGCTTTACATTGAATAAGGCAGAAAAAGTGGTAATTATCGGTGAAGAAGGAAACGGAAAATCAACTCTTTTAAAATATATTTATGATGAAAAATTAATTGGTAACTATTGCGAATTCAGTGGTTCGATTATTAAAAAAGGACGACTTGCTTACCTGCCACAGATGATGGATGATCGTTATTTGGACTTATCTCTTAATGAATATTTTCAAGGATCGAATGTCTTAGCTCATATTATCATTCTTTCAGACTTAGGTTTATCTTTAGAATTTTTTGAATCCGAACGAAAAATCAAAACATTATCAGGTGGTGAAAAAGTTAAGATTCAACTTGCGAAAATCTTGATGGATGACCCCGATATCCTTTTACTTGACGAACCTACTAATGATTTGGATATAGAAACACTTGAGCGGCTCGAACACTTTATAAGCAATACAAAACTGCCGGTTTTGTTTGTATCTCATGATGAAATGTTGATTGAAAACACTGCAAATGTTATTATTCATATGGAGCAGCTTATTTGTAAGAGTAAACCCCGCATCACTGTGACACATGCAACCTATACAGATTATCTGTCAATGCGGAACCAAGCATTCAATAAACAGGCTCAGGTGGCGAAAAAGCAGCGTGACGACTACGATAAGCAAATGCAAAGATGGCAGCGGATATATGATCGAGTTGATCATGAACAGAAAGTAATAACACGTCAGAATCCGGGTGGTGCAAGACTTCTAAAAAAGAAGATGAAATCGGTTTTATCGCAGAAAAAACGGTATGAACGTGAAACGGACGAATTTCTCGATTTTCCCGAAGTAGAATCGGCTATTATAGCAAAATTCAGTGATAATATTGCTGTTCCCAATGGAAAGGTCATACTGGATTTTACTCTTACCCGGTTGAGCGTAGGCGATAAAATCTTATCAAAAAATATTCGACTTTTTGTTGCCGGTAACGAGCATATTGGTATAATTGGCAAAAACGGTGTCGGTAAATCAACATTGCTGGTGGTTTTATGGGAAGAACTCAAAGAAAGAAGTGATATTACGGTTTGCTATATCCACAGAATTATGCTGAAAAGCTGGATTACAACAAAACTCCTGTTCAATACCTTGCAGACAGTTATATGAAAGAAGATATTACCCGTGCCCGAACATATATGGGTGGTATGCGTTTTACTCATGAAGAGATGACCGGAAAAATCGGAGCGTTAAGTGGCGGACAAAAAGCAAAGATCTTGTTTTTGGATATGGTTCTTCGTAATGCCAATGTGCTTTTACTTGATGAGCCCACACGAAACTTTAGTCCGCTCTCCGGTCCTGTTGTAAGAAAATCGTTGAAAAGCTTTACCGGCACTGTAATTAGCGTTTCCCACGACAGGAAATACCTTAGTGAGGTGTGTGATAGAGTATATCGGCTTACGGAAAACGGGCTTATATTATGTCATGAATTTATAAATACCGATTGAACTCGTATTAGTTGATGTGGTGATAAAACAATGGTATTATGGCAATAGATTATTTATCGGTATGTTTTCATACCGGATCATAATGTAATAAAGGAGGCGGATATGCAGGATTTTGGTATGTCAATGTTATGGTTTTGGGTTTGCTATTTTTTAGTTACTATTGTTGGTATTTTGCATACGATTTTTAACATTTATGTATTGAAGATGAGTCCTATGGACGATAAAGGTATGGGTGAGGGATATGAGAAAACAAAGCCATGGCATCCGTTATATAACATAATTCTATTTTCTGTATTCGGGTGGTTGTATATGAAAGGTTTAAACTCGCCCGATCTAACGGAAGCTTTTGTTACCGGTTTAATATGGACGGCAGTTTGTATCATATTTGATCTTTTCGGATGGGTGATAATTAAACATCCATGGAGCCTTTCATATAAAGAATTCTACATTAATTATCAGCCATGGATCACATTTATTTATGTAGCTATTTTTGCAGGACCTATAGTCGGGTACTTTTTAATATAGCAAGGATTGTGAGTAAACTTATATAACAAATTCAATCTTTTAAAAAATCAAATTGTGTTATAATAATATTATGATATAATAAAAATAAAGGGAATGAAGTTCTCCCGGCGCTTTAATGCCAAACCGCTTATTAAGCTGATGACTTCTGTAATTATCATATTGCAGGAGTGTCAGCTTTTCATTTCTGCACAAAGGAGAAAATTTTTATGCTTTTTAGTCTTGCTTTAATGGTTCTTTGTGGTCTTTTATTAAGTGGAGTTATGCAAAAGTTAAAACTACCGGGTCTAATCGGTATGCTTCTAACCGGGATTGTATTGGGGCCTTACGCTTTGAACTTAATCGCACCTGAGATATTAAATATTTCAGCGGACTTGAGAGAAATTGCTCTGATTATTATTCTTACAAGGGCGGGCCTTGCATTGGATATAAATGATTTGAAAAAAGTCGGTCGCCCGGCTATACTTCTTTGCTTTATTCCGGCAACTTTTGAAATTGTCGCAATAGTAATATTTGCTCCGATAATTTTTCATATATCGCACCTTGAAGCTGCTCTCATGGGAACTGTTCTTGCAGCCGTTTCCCCTGCGGTTATTGTGCCTAAAATGTTAAAGTTAATGGAGAGCGGATACGGAAAATCAAAAAGCATACCACAGCTTATTTTAGCGGGAGCTTCTGTAGACGATATCTATGTAATTGTTCTGTTTACATCGTTTATTGGGATGTATACAAGTGGTAGTTTTGATGCATTAAGCCTTATAAAAATTCCTATTGCCGCAATTGTCGGTTTGTTAACAGGCTTTTTATTTGGCTTTTTACTTGTAAAATTATTTAAAAAAATACATATGAGAGATACTGTAAAAATTTTAATTTTATTAAGCACTTCTTTTCTCCTCGTTTCCCTGGAAACCGCTATCAAGGCATATGTGCCTATGTCCGGTCTTTTAGCCGTTATAGCTTTAGGAGGTACAATTCTTAAGCAATATGACGTTTTAGCAAAAAGGTTGTCGGGCAAATTCTCGAAAATATGGGTAGCGGCCGAATTAATGTTATTTGTGTTAGTAGGT
>CAZJOD010000131.1:0-10305 GCA_964547525.1 uncultured Clostridiaceae bacterium | reverse complement strand
CATGCAAAAAGCTTCCGTTGCACAAGGAAAGCGAAGTATAACGATCATAGCGTACTTAACTTTAATTTTCGAAATAATAACAATAACTTTAACAGCTTATTCCCGTTCATTTGAAAGTGATGTATTTTGGTTGGTTACAATCGCAAGGATTGTAGTAGAAATGAGTGCACTTGCATTAATGTACAGCGGGAAAAGTTATGCTCGATTCTTAACAGGTACCGTTCTGGGTATAATGACTATAATTAATATAATCCTTTTCATTAATTTTAGATCCACACTTGTTAGTTCACAAATTGTACTGGTTATACTTTTACTTTTAATACAAGCTTCTATTTCAATATATCCCTTTTTAGCCAAAGATATTTCAGGCTATGCCATATATACTACTCAGCTGGATGAACTGGATTGGATTTGGAACTGGTCGGGAAAATGTTTCGGTTACATAGACCGTGATGAATTATGGAAGTATACAGGTCAATTTGCCGGATTAATCGTATCAGATGATAACGTTTCGGAAATATATAACGAAAACGGCGAATATATCGGTGAGGTTTACTCAAACGGTCGATTGGTGTCAGACTTGACAAAAGCCGATAAAACCATTGATCCTTATAATAAGCCGTCACAGAGACCTTCTTTTGATCCTTTGGAAGATAAAATAAAAATGCCTCTTTATAATAATTATAAAGATTTTTGGTTATGAGAATAAAATATAAAAAAACGAGGAAATAACTTCCTCGTTTTTTATTTTTAAAGCTTTCTATATAAAAATTTTTATATGGTAATATATACGGAACCATTTTTTAAAGTATTACGAAAATATGATCAGGCCGGAACCCGCAAAAAACGGTAAAAATATCATGTCAGAGAAAATTGAAAAATTGCATATAGTATTGACAAAAGGTTATAAACATAGTAAAATTACGCTTGTCTTTTTATGCGCTCATAGCTCAGAAGGATAGAGCGAAGGTTTCCTAAACCTTAGGTCGGGGGTTCGAATCCCTTTGGGCGCACCATCAATAAAGCCCGAGTAAGCGAACTCGGGCCGGTTACATTTTTTAAAATCAAGTATTAAAAATGTAGCCGATTTTAAACCAATAGTGTCTTATGTAAAAATAGGACACTTTTTTTACGATTTTTTAACTTTTTAAAATTTTCTTAATTTCATTAAATTAACATGAATGAAACAAAAATAAACGCACATAATATTAGTGTACATCGGTGGTACGGTCAACGATGTAACGATTGAAGGACCCGACATTAATGATTATAAAACAAATGATAATTGGAATATAAAACAAAAAAACGCCGGATACCTGAAATTAGTTATATCGAAACCGATTTTGGAAATTGCATAGCCGAATCTGCAGATTCGAGAATTAAACCATTTTTTTTCAAAGGGTCTGCAGAACAAAAAAGTTGCAGATCCGAAATTTTATCAATGTTTCATATTTTGAAAACAAATGGTTTTACGAGATAAAGTATTGGTATTTTTAAGGTGATGCAAGGTTTAAGCAAAATTCAGATGTTTAAAAACATTTTTAGGAATTTGATTCGACCACCGATGATCATATATAACGGCCGTTTAAAACGGCCGTTTTTATTATGTCTTTATATATTCAATTATTCGATACCCGTCAGTTCGGCGTATTGGTTTAACAGCTTATTAAAAAACGATAAAGCGTCTTCAACAGGTTTTGAAGTAGACATATCTACCCCCGCCCTTTTAAGTAACTCTAAAGAATAATCCGAACTTCCGCTTGATAAAAATCTTTTATAATTTAATACCGCATCCGGCTTGTCTTCCAGGATCGCATCGGCAATTGCTATGGCCGCAGAAAAACCAGTAGCATATTTATACACATAAAATGCGTTATAAAAATGTGGTATTCTTGCCCATTCCATTTCTATAGCCTGATCTATAATAATATCTTCTCCAAAATATTTTTTGTTTAGATCATAATGGATTTTACTAAATCCCTCCTGTGTTAAAGGTTCTCCCTTTTCAAAGCTCTCATGCGTCAATTTTTCAAATTCTGCAAACATAACTTGCCTGAATATCGTTCCCCTGAATGCTTCCAGGAAATTCTCCAAAATATAAGTCTTTTCATTTTTATCAGTCGAGTTTTTCAAGAGATATTGTACCAATAAAGCTTCGTTGACGGTAGACGCAACTTCTGCAACAAATATAGTATAACTCGAATAAATAAAGGGTTGATTTTTATAAGTGTAATATGAATGAAAAGCATGCCCCAGTTCATGTGCCAATGTCATAACATCATCAGAATTGCCCTGATAATTTAACAAGACATATGGATGATACGGGAAGGTTCCCCAAGAATATGCACCTGTTGTCTTTCCCCTGTTCTCATAAACGTCTATCCAACCGTCATTGACAGCCGTATTAATCAGATCGGTATAATCCTTTCCCAAAGGTGCCAACCCTTTTTTTACCATATCCACGGCATCATTATATGCTATGTTTTTCATCGGAGGATCGGCGTAAGGTACATATAGATCATACATGTGCATCTCATCCAAACCGATTGCTTTCTTTTTTATGTTTAAATATTTCCATAACAAAGGTAGCCCGTTATTTACCGTTTCAATAAGCTTATCATAAACAGTCAAGGGAATATTATCGGCATCAAGGGCAGCTTTTATACAAGATTCGTAATTTCTCACTTTAGCATAAAAGATTTCTGTTTTTATGCTGCCGGATAACATCGCGCCTAATGAATTCCTGTATTTTGAGTAGGTATCATACATAGCGTAAAACGCATCTTTTCTTACATCTCTGTTTTTGCTTTCAAGAAAAGTTCCATAACGCCCGTGTGTCAATTCGATATCATTTCCGTCTTCATCTTTTATTTCCGGAAACTTAAGGTCCGCCGTATTAAATATTGAGAAAACATTGTCGGCGGTTTCGGCCATTTCTCCGGACATTGCTAAGAGTTTTTCTTCTTTGTCGGATAGCACATGTGCTTTTTGTCTTAGCATATCTTCAATTTCATGTTTATATACTTTCAACTCCCCGGTTTCTTCAATGAAACTTCTCAATACGTTTTCGTCTATAGATAACAGCTCCGGTTGTATAAAAGATAGCACGGCACTGATATGAGTAGATAAGGACATAGCTCTGTCTTTTAATTGTTGAAAAAAAGTTACCGATTGATCTTCATCTTTTCTCATATTTGCATATACAAAAAGGTTACTCATTTTTTGTGAAATCTTATCGGACAATATGAAACACTCCCTGATATTTTCTGCCGATTGCCCTAATATCCCCTCAAAACGTGTAATTCCGTCAATCATCTCGCTTACCGATTCAAAGTCCATTTCCCAATCCTTATCCGACGAGTATATATCTTCTAGTTTCCATTTATACTTATCATCCAATTCTTTACGCGTCGGCAGTTTGCTTTTATTATTCATGTTTTTTCACGCATATTACCAATTTGCCTAAAATTGATAACATCCTATCCTCCTTCTGATATAATTACATCTTTTTTAATTATTTTCCACGCAATCTATTTTATACAATTCAGATAAATAATATATATTAAGAAGTTTTTCTTTTAAATTCGCTACTGTATAAAAATAATGGTTGCTTGCTTCATATCCGGTCCTTGAATCATTTTTTCTAATCTCCAGCATATTCATCACTACATCTTTTTCATCGGCTAGAGTATTTAGAATACTGTTTTTTAATTGTATTTCGGTAACTTTAGTAAAATCATTTTCAGCTAATCTATCTCGAACCATAACGAATTTTATATGATTTACCGTGCTCCTATAATGGTAATAAACACCCTTTGAGATATTTAACAATTCGTTAAATTTTTCGTTATCAGTTTTACAATTCTTCAATATATTCAATCCTATTTCCCATTTGGCTACTAATTTTTCAAATTGTTTTAGAAAGTCTTCACTACTGTATATCGCTTTCCAGGTTTTGATATCATCATGGGGAAATCCTATCATACTTGCGGTATAACCGGTTTTATATTCATAAAAAGGTGCTGCAGGTGCATAATTCTGAGGAGCGGTATATAAAACAGTCAAATGAAACGGAAACTCCTTAATAGCATCACAAAAAATCGTTTGAGCTCTTTTGACATCGTTTTTCACATCTTCACCGTAAGTTCGAGAAAAATATCGGTCGTATGAATTATCATCCAAAGGTTCGTAATAATACAACGATGCTATATCAAGATTTTGCGAGTCACATCCACCCAACGTCCAACTGAGCATCAGTCCCTCCACTCCTTGATCTTTTATGTTCTGTATTCTACAACTGCATATGTCGGCTAAAGGCAGATAAGGTAAAGCCGCCAACTCCCATGTACAATTCAACTGTACTTTTGATAATGTTTTTCGACCTGTTTGCTTTGCAATATTCCAATTATTTATCGACCTTTCAGACGGGCCGGGAACAGTCATTGTGTAATCTATTACCGTAGGCTTATATCCTGATATATCCGGCTGCATACCCTCTTCGTTAACACACATTAACATTATACCGTCATCAAGATTTCTGATTACTTTTTCACTCCATTGCGGATTCCAACCCCATGTCCATGCTATTGCCTTTATATCGGGGTTTCCCGCTTTAGCTCCCCTTGCCATTATATTATTTACTTCAGCCACTACATCATAGGGCTGACGCTCTTTACATCTTGGACATGATTGCTCTTTGCCGCCTGACCTTGAATAACAGTTTGTAAGGTTTTCTGACATAGTTATAGTAAAATAACCGGCAAGATCGGGTATATCGGAAAACAGATCCTTCATACCGTTATATAGATATTCTTTTACTTGTTCACACGAAGTACATAGCGAATAAAAATCTCCTTCCCTTTCACCTTGCAGATTAGGATGTTTTTTATAAAAGGTTTCATCCATTGCTCTAGGTTCGTTAAAATATAGATAGATATCTATTCCGTACCGTTTTGCCTTTTTTATTAGCTTTTTCAAAGATTCTCTTCTTTTTTCATAACCTATCGACAGCTCAGGATCAAAAGGAAATTCGCACAACTGATAAAGGATCGCTTGCATCCATATCCCATTTACACCGCAATCGGATAATTTTCTTAATAAACCGTCAGGATACGGATCCAAATCCGAATCCAACAGTGCGTCACCGTATAATGCAAAATACGAGTAAATATACCTGATATCAAAAACAGTATTTTTTTCTATAGTACCGATATTAAAATATGGTCCTTTATTTTCCGTCATCATCTTTTCCAAATATTTTAAACCGGCATAAACACCTTTTTCGTCAGCACCTATTACATTTATGGAACTTCTTGATATATCAATCTTATAACTTCCGCTTTTGCCGTTTTCAAGTTCGCCGATCGAAATTTCCAATAAATATTTTTGATTGCCCGTACCACACGATTTTACACCCCATCTTTTTTCCAATGTAGTACAAAAATCCTGTGCATAAATTTTTATAAATTCTTCATTTGAATAAATTGTTGAAAATTCGTCCGGTAATACTATATCAAAACCTTCCGGGCTTCCGCGTTTTATTGGCACAATTGTGTCATCATAATATTTTTTTAAAAAATCGAAACCGTTTTCAGTATAATCACATATCTTTGGATCGTTAAATACCGATTTAATCTCCTCAAGTACCGTAATGTCTTCTTCTATAGGTATTTCAAAAGCAGTTCCTTGTGTGTCGGGTTTTATATGTCCCATCTTATGCCACATAAAATCATCTTCTTTTAAAATAAATGCCAAATCCTTCGGGGCAATTCCAAGTAAAGTACATATTTGTTCATAATCAAGTAAATGCCAATTTTGCCGTATGATTGTCAAGTATCCTCTCTTTAAAAAGGTATTATCCGGAGAGTTCTCTTTTTTCAATCCCATTAATCCGGCAACACTTTGTATGTTCTCAACTGTAGTTTTTAAAGCTTTCGCTATATTTTCCACCGGTACTGTTTCATAATTACGCCATATTACAGTCATATACTTCTTCGGAAAATAGTTGTACTTTAAAGCTTTTCTGTCACTTGTTTTCAAAACCTCACTCATATTCTACCTCCATATACAAAATGTTCTAATAAGACATTATTCCGCCACAGGTATTTTTTTGATTTGTTCACCTGCTTTATATCCGATTAGCTTAAAATCATCGGTCACAAAATCATAAAAGTTTTTTACATTTTTATTTATGACAAACTGTGGAGCTTCATAAACCGGCCGTAATATCAACTCTTTTATTATTTCTATATGCCTATCGTAAATATGTGCGTCGGCAATCACGTGAACCAATTCTCCCGGGACCAAGTTACTGACTTGTGCAAACATGTGGATTAAAACAGCATATTGGCACACATTCCAACTATTTGCCACCAAAATATCCTGTGATCTCTGGTTTAATATTGCATTCAGTTTGTTTCCGGTCACATTGAAGGTGACACTGTAAGCACATGGATAAAGATTCATCTCATGTAAATCATCATGGTTATACATATTTGTTATTATTCTTCGGCTATATTTATTATGCTTTAAATCATATAAAACCCGATCGGTCTGATCGAAATCACCTTCTTTATATTTGCTTTTTTTACCTATTTGATAGCCGTAAGCCTTTCCTATGGACCCTGTTTCATCCGCCCACGCATCCCAAATTTTACTGTTCAGATCGTTTACATTGTTGGATTTTTTTTGCCATATCCAAAGTATTTCATCTATTGCTTTGTCCAATCTTGTAGGACGCAGAGTCAGTATGGGAAATTCTTCACTTAAATCATACCTGTTTACTATGCCGAATCTCTTTAGAGTATGAGCAGGTTCACCGGTATCAGCCCAGACAGGTCTGATCTTCTCACCTTGTGAACCGTATCCGTTCTCAATTATATCTTTACACATATCTATAAAAATAAGGTCAGCTTTACTCATATCATCACTCCTATAGTATCAAATGTACTTTTACTCTAAATAACTTCTTATTAACAAGAGGTTTGATCAATAACGTCCGTATTTTAACGCCGATTCTATAAATTGGTAATAATTTTGCAAAGTCTTATCGGCAACAGGTACGTTTATAGGTGCGGCTGTCGGCATAATAACATAGCCTCCTTGGGCTTTAGCATCATCCATACATTTTTTAACCGCAGAATCAATTTCCGAAGGTGTTCCGTTCTCAAGTAGTTTTAATTGTATATTTCCAAATACGCACACTTTACCTTGACAGCGTTTTTTAACCTCGGCCAATGTAATGTCTCCATCAGGGGGCGCCTCACAAGGATCTATTCCGTCCGGACCGATTTCTATTATTGAATCTAATACGGTTTTTATTTTCCCATGACAGTGGAACCTGACTTTTGCTCCTTTTTCATGAATCAAATCAACCATCTCCTTAACATAAGGAACTACAAAACGGTCAAACAGCTCTTTAGGCAAATAAGGTGGTGTGGCATACTCAGGTCCGCATATTCTATATAAGTCAACAACCTTTGCATTCAAAAGTCTCTTTATGTTTTCCATGTTTCGTTCATGCATTATCTTAACAACACGTTCGAAATTATCCGATTCGGTCATCGCCCATACGGTGTATTCACCGAATTCCATCAAATCCGCAGCCAGCCATAATGCATCGGAAGGAGAGGACATAATAAGTCCTTGATCGTTCAATTCGTCTTTTACTTTATCAAATCCCGAAACATCATATGTTACGGGTTCATACGGAATAGATAGCACTTTTTCAACATCGTCAAGATTTTTGCACCAATGTTCGGTTTGCCATACAGTACGAATATTATCAATTATTTTAGTTGTTTGTGTTAAGTCCCCTTTCGGGGTATGCAAAGTTTTATGATAAACGGTCTGCCCGGTTTCTCGAACGGTTTTTACTTCTATATCCACAGGATATGCTGAACAAAAAACGGTTTGATCCGATCTCGGATCCCACATTACCATAGAATCGGTATTACCTTTTAAAGCTTTCATTAGCGGTTCGTAGGACGGATGATCATATTCGTATCTCCTGTGATACGGAAATAACTCATATGTGGAAATTGGTACCCTATCAGGGGTTTCACAGTTTAAAACAGCCATTAATCTCTCTTTTGGTGTCATTACAAGTATCCTCCGAAAATATTATAATAAGATTATACTATATAAATCGGTTATTAAACAGCAACGAAAAAAAAATGGTATTATTTTATTAAATCATTGAATACCATTTTTTAAACCAAGATATTATCAATTAAACTATTTAACACTTCCTTGATATAATTTTAGATATATGTCAACGTCTTCCCTTTGGTTTTGCAACTAAAGAGGCCAAATATCCAAAAAATATCGCAGCGGTTATTCCTCCCGCCGCCGCCTTCAATCCCCCGGTCAACGCCCCGATCAAGCCATGTTGGTCCACTTCTCGCATAGTTCCTTTTGCAAGGGTGTAACCGAATCCCATCAATGGTACGGTTGCACCCGCACCGCCTATATCCACCAATTTCTGATATACACCTATCCCGCCTAATAATACCCCTACGGTTACATACAATACCATTATACGAGCCGATGTAATTTTGGTCTTATCTATTAAAATTTGTGCCAATGCACAAAGTGCTCCTCCAACTAAAAAGGCATTTAACAATTTATCACCCATAACAATATCTCCTTAAAAAATGATTTCGATAGTCCGACTCTAACCGGCAATCCCCACCGCATGAGCGATACATGCTATTGATTCACCCTGCTGAATTATTGTTGGACTTAATAACGCACCTGTAGGCACAAAAAGAATCCTTGACATTTCCAGGCTTTTCAACTTAGGGTATAAATGAGCTGAAAATACTGTAGCCGAACAACCACAACCGCTTCCACCACTGTGTGCATCCTGTTTGTGCCGATCATAAATTATCAAACCACAATCGTTATGAACATCATATACATCATATCCGTACTGACTTAATAATTCTTTACATATCTCCGAACCTATCGCTCCAAGATCTCCTGTCACTATCATATCGTAATCTTCTGGCTTTCTATTCATGTCGGCAAGATGAGTGGCTATTGTATCGGCTGCAGCGGGAGCCATAGCAGCGCCCATATTATTAGCATCTTTTATTCCTTGATCCACTATTTTACCCGAAGTAAAAGATTCCACCATAGGACCGTTGCCTTCTTTTTGTAATAAGACGCCTCCGCAACCTGTAACCGTCCATTGTGCCGTAGGCGGTCTTTGTGCGGCAAATTCCAATGGGAATCTGTATTGCCGTTCCGCAGAACAAAAATGGCTTGATGTTATACATACTATCTGATCTGCAAATCCTCCGGCCATCAACATTGCTCCTATACCTATGGATTCACCGAAGGTTGAACATGCACCGTAGACACCTAAATACGGGATATCACAATCCCTGAACGCATAACTGGAAGCTGTATTTTGATTTAACAAATCACCCGCAATAACATAATTTATATTACCCGCGGTGGTATGTCCTTTTTGCAAAAGTAACTGATAAGTATCTTTCATCATTTTGGTTTCGGCTTTTTCCCAGCTCTTTTCACCGTTATCGTCATTATCCAATATAAGGTCAAAGCTGTCTTTCAAGGGTCCTTCACCTTCGTACGTACCTACAATTGCAGCTGTGGCAGTGATATATGGCATCTTTTGAAATATTACCGTTTGTTTACCTACACGTGTATTCATAATCATATATACCTACTTTACAAAATAATAAATTATACCCAAAACGACTGATGCAGATATACCGTAAGCTAAAACAGGACCTGCTATCAAAAACATTCTTGCTCCTACTCCCATAACATATCCTTCGGTTTTAAATTCCATTGCCGGAGAAACAATTGCATTTGCGAATCCTGTTATAGGTATGCTTGCACCTGCACCACCAAACTTACCAATATAAAAATAAAGATCGAATATTGTAAGCAATACACTTATCAAGATAAGTGCCGCAGCCGTCAAAGAAGCCGTATCCAATTGATCCAACCCTCTTGATTTTAAATAGTTGGTAATTAGCTGACCTATTACGCAAATAATTCCACCTACTAAAAAGGCTTTCAACATATTTAACCACAATTTCGAATTTGGTGATTTTTTATCAACATATTTATTATAATCGTTTGCATTATATAATTTTTGCATAATCATATTCCTCTACATAACAAAAATTGTTTACATAAACTCCGTACTCATAACGATTACCTCTATCACCCGAAAAAATTATCAATCCTAAAAACACCAAAATTAATATTGCCAACATTACTAAAAAAGTAAGTTTTATTTTATAAGCAATACCGGTCATATTCATC
>CAZJOD010000130.1:8858-10487 GCA_964547525.1 uncultured Clostridiaceae bacterium | reverse complement strand
AAAATCGGCATTGGAAGGCTTCTTCTCACAATCGACAAAATTATTTTTATAAATAAAAAAAGAGAATCGGTTGAAATTTTTTTAGATCGAATTTCAGGTTTTAATGTACAATCAAATAGAATTTTTGAATTTTATTATGATAATGTACTTTTCCGTTTTGGATTTGTTAACAATAAAGTGTCTCCATATAAATGGAACTTGGCAGTAGATTATATAAAACAAAAACGGGAGGACAAAGCATATGAATAATTGGTCGTTGATAATTGAAATTTCCCTATTGTCGGTTTTTTTAGGTATAGCAACTTATCTTAAAAGAAATATTTCGTTTTTAGAAAAATTTCTGATACCTAACTCTATAATTGCCGGATTTATAGGTTTGATTGTAGGTCCGGAAGTTTTAAAGCTTATACCTCTAGACTCCGATAGCCTGGGCAATTTGGTTTATCATCTCATGGCGGTAGGTTTTATAGCCCTAGCCTTAAAAGAAAGAAATGTAGAGAAAAACACCGAAGTTACAAATACAGGCGCATTTATTGTGAGTACATACCTTATTCAAGGTATTATAGGATTTTTGATCACAATCTTTTTAGCACTTACCGTAATGCCCGATCTATTTCCTCCCTTTGGTATGTTATTACCCTTAGGATACGGACAAGGTCCGGGTCAAGCTTATTCCATAGGTAAACAATGGGAAGCCGTAGGATTTCCCCATGGGGGTAACATAGGGTTGACTATCGCAGCTTTAGGTTTTCTATGGGCTTGTATAGGAGGAGTTCCGTTAATAAACTACCTGGTTCGCAAACACAAATTCCATCGTCATGGAGATAAAAATCATCCGGTATATACATCTCCAATGGTACGTGAAGAAGACAGCCCTGAAGAAATTCCTTTAAGTGAATCCATTGATCGCGTTACCGTTCAAATTTTTTTAATAGGGATAATTTATTTAATTACTTATCTTTCTATAAAGGGTGCCTCTTTATTACTTGCAAACTTAGGATCGGTCGGAGAAACATTGGCAAATCTGTTATGGGGTTTTCATTTCATAATAGGATCTTTATTCGCGTTAGGCTTTAGGATTATAACCGATACATTAAAGAAAAATAAAATAATGTTGCGAAATTATCCTAATAATTTTCTTTTACAAAGAATTGCCGGCGGATCATTTGACTTTATGGTTACTGCAGGTATAGCTGCAATTTCTCTTACAATAGTCAAAGATTATTGGCTTCCGATATTTTTAATTTCATCAATAGGTATGATTATAACAATGGTATATGTAACATATGTTTGTAAAAAAGTATATAGTTCACATATAATAGAAAGTACTGTCGCATTGTATGGAATGTTGACAGGTACAATATCTACAGGGCTGGCCTTACTTCGTGAAGTTGATCCGAACTTTGAAACCCCCGTTTCAAAACATTTGGTATTAGGAAGCGGTGTCGGTCTCATATTCGGATTTCCATTAATGTTCATATTGAGCATTCCTGTTACAGGATATGTTACAGGACAAACTTCTCTTTATTATTTAACATTATTGATAATGGCAATCTATTTGGGCATTTTATTCTTAATAATTCTTTTAAACAGAAGGAAAGAAAAAAAGAAAGCGAAGCAATAGGATAC
>CAZJOD010000130.1:0-8758 GCA_964547525.1 uncultured Clostridiaceae bacterium | reverse complement strand
TTTAACATTTCTATTTTGGTGTATCTTTTATCAAGCTTGTTCATAATATACATATAACTTATTTCGCTTAACTTTTGTAGTGCTTCTTCCGATACATTTAATTGATATAGGTTTTTGGCTTGTATAGTTGCTATGTATCGTATTGTATCTAAAGATATTTTATTTAGTTCCACAAACGCTTCGTTAGGCTTGTGTTTTTCACAACAAAGACCATCGTTATATAAAGAAAAATAACATTTTTCTTCAATCTTCTGCTTACATATCGAGCAATAGTCTAATTTAGGTGTGTATCCCATAATAAAAAGCAATCTTAACTCGAATAACACTCTAATCATTTCAAACTTTTCAAATGTCGAAGAATTTATCTTATTTACAGTATATAAAAAATGTTCCACCGCCTCAGGAAAAGGTTGACCTTCCTGAACGGCGTCAGTCATCATATCGGTAAAGTGTGAGCAGTATGTCAGTTTTTCCATATCCTGTTCTATCCCGTCATAATTTCTTATGAAATCGGCACTTGTCAGTATATACATCCCCTTGCCTTTAAAAAGAGTAAAATCCGCACAACTTAGAAAACGAGTGACTATACCCAAATTTCCTTTTGGACGCATTGCACCTTTAGCCATCATAGTAATTCTTCCACGTTCTTTTGTTAATACGGTTACAATCTTGTCTTGATCGGAAAACTTTATACTTTTAATAACTATTCCTTTTATATTTAAATTCCCCATAAAGTTATTCCCTTTTATAACCTAAAGTATTAAGAACAGAAATGTTATCTCTCCAATTTTCCCTTACTTTTACCCATAGTTGCAGATTTATTTTTGTTCCTAATAATCCTTCAAGATCTTGTCTTGCTTCACTACCTATTCTTTTTAACATACTCCCTTTACTCCCTATAATGATACGTTTATGCGAGTCTCTTTCACAGTAGATGTCGGCTTGTATGTCTATCAGCTCTTTACCTTCCCTTTTTTCAAACGAAAGTATCTCCACTCCTGTTCCATGAGGGATTTCATCTTGAAGCATACATAAAATCTTTTCTCTTATATATTCAGCCACAATCTGTCTTTCAGGTTGATCTGTGATTTCATCTTCAGGGAAATACATAGGACCTTCGGGTAACAGCTTCTTTATTTCATTTATTAATTCATTTACACCGTCACCGTTTTGCGCAGATATTGGTACTACCGCAACAAAATCAAATTTTGTAGAATATTCCTGTATTACCTTTAGTATATTTGACTTGGGGACAGTATCGGTTTTATTAATAACAAGTATTACCGGAGTCTGTGTTTTTTCCAATTGTTTTAATATATATTCATCACCCGGTCCCGGGGCACCTGTTAATTCATCGGTCATCATTATAATGACATCTGTTTGATTCATACTGTTTTGAGCTATATCTACCATATACTCTCCTAGTTTATTGCGTGGTTTATGAATACCGGGTGTATCAATAAAAATTATCTGATATTGCTCATCAGTCATTATCATTCTGATAACATTTCTTGTGGTTTGAGGTTTATCGGATATAATAGCTATTTTTTCTCCTATTATTCTGTTTAGTAAAGTTGATTTCCCAACATTAGGTCTACCGATTACTGTAACAAATCCTGATTTAAAGCTCATAAATAAATTCCTCCGTTTAAAATCGGCCGAATGCTTCCGGCAGTAATTGATCCAGTGTATATTCTTTATATTTCCCTTCTCTGTCGGCACATAAAATAATAAGATCTTTTCCTCCGAATTCTAACGCAACCTGGCGGCAAATACCACATGGCATGGTATAATCATTAGATTCGGAAGAAACGGCTATTTTTATAATTTTTCGATTTCCTTTGGCTACAGCGTTAAATATAGCAGTACGCTCTGCACAAACCGTCGCTCCAAAAGATACGTTTTCAATATTACATCCGTTATAAACTTGTCCGTCTTCTGCTAAGACCGCCGCGCCAACCTTGAATTTAGAATAGGGGGCATATGCTTTTTCCGAGGCTTCTATGGCACATTTTACCAATTCGTTGTCATTCGTCATTTTATCACCTTTCCAACATTAAAAGCTTTAACACACTCTCTTGTTTTTTAATCATTTTTTTTTCATCTTCGGTATTACCATGATCATAACCTAATAAATGAAACATACCATGGCTTACCAAAAAACCCATTTCTCTTTCGAAAGAGTGTCCATACATCTCCGCCTGACTTTTTGTGACAGAAGGAGTTATAATTATTTCACCAAGATAAATCAATTTTCTCTTATTTATATAATCCCAGGGCATTACATTTATTTTACCTTCAACAAATTCCATCATTGGAAACGATAAAACATCGGTAGTATTATTTATATTACGTGTTCTCAAATTAATTTCGGCCATTTTATCATTATCAACCAGCCTTATATCCAAACAAGCTTTATACGGCAAGTTTTCAGATTTATAACAAAGACCTGTAACCTTCTTTATTAAAACACGAATTTTTCGTTTTAATTTAAAATTATTTGTTTGATTTTCTATAAAAACATTCAAAACTCTACCACTCATCTACCATTTCCGTTTTCTTTTTTAATTAATTCCTTATCTTGATCTTCAAAATCAGAAGATTTGGGATATTTTACTCTTCCATGGAAATATCCACTGTATACTTTTATAAATCCTTCTCTTATATTTGTTAAATCTTTTAGTGTAATATCACAGTTCTCCAATTGATCATCTTCATACTTAGAATCGATAATATTTTTAATAATACCTCTAATCTTACCTTCAGTCAAATCATCATCTAAATCCATAGACTTTATAGCCGCTTCTACAGAATCGGCTAACATAACAACAGCGGATTCTTTTGTTGTAGGTTTTACACCGTCATAACGAAAGCTTTGCTGATCGATCTCGACATTTTTACTACCTTCGACTGCTTTATGATAAAAATATGCCACCAAGGTTGTCCCATGGTGCTGTACTATAAAATCACTTATAAAAGACGGAAGTTTATATTTCTTGCATAGTTCCAAACCGTGTTTTACATGCTCGGTTATTATCATCTTGCTAAGAGACGGGTTTAGTTTGTCATGGGGATTATTCCCTCTATGTTGATTTTCAATAAAGAAATTAGGCCTTTTTAATTTCCCTATATCATGGTAATATGCTCCTACCCTTGCTAATAAAGGATTTCCTCCTACGGTTCGTGCCGCATTTTCTGCTAGATTTCCCACCATAAGACTGTGGTGATAGGTTCCGGGGGCTTCCATTAAAAGCCTTTTCAAAAGATCATGATTCGGGTTGACCAATTCCAACAGTTTTATTGGTGTCATTACATCAAAAGCCATTTCTATTACCGGTAATATACCTATAGTAATTATACCCGAAAAGAGTCCGCTTAAAAACACCATAGCCGATCTTATTCCAATCTCTTTCCATGTCCAACCGTAAAATAGAGAAAATGCAAAAATCACAAATACATTAAGGACACCTGCTAAAACTCCGCATAATGATATTCCACTCCTGCGTTTTTTTAGTTTTTTCAAAAGAAAGATAGTAAACGATCCCACACATAAAGACATAACCATAAAAGGAATATTCCAATTATACATAAATGATATAAATAATGTTAAAACGGCATTACCGATGAATGCAACTTTGTCATCTGTTAATATTGCAAGTAACATTACACCTGTAAATATAGGTATGAAATAAAAATATCCCGACGGAGTGAGCCGTGCTATAAGCAAAACCAATATTACTACCGACGCAATTAACAAAATACCACTACTATCCGCCTTATTATCAGAACTCACATTGTATTCACTGATAAATACCATTGACAATATTAAAGTGATTAAAAATACGGCAACGAAAAAAGTATAATTGGTTTTACCGTCCTTTATCATATTTAGATCTTCCAACATGGCATACTTATCATTTGTAACTATGTCTCCCACACTAATTATTCTATCATTGGCATTTACCACTACTTTGTTGTTTTGCATAACATTAGTGTAGGCTTGTTCCTTCAAGGCGCGAGTATGCTCGGAATCAATAACACAATTGGGTTTTATGACAAATGTAAATATATCGTTTCCCATGTTTTTTAGGTTTTCGCTTATGTTCACCATTGATAATCGTGCTTCTGCAAATTCCAAAAATGTATCCAGATTATCTTCGAATATATCATTCTCGAAAATATATACTAAAATATCCCGGATACTCTTTTCCAACATACCTATTTGTGCATCAGATGCGTATATGTAGATATCTTCGGCTGCCACCGCAGACGTATTTATATTATAGTTTAATAATATCTTATTTCCCGCTGTCAAAGATTCGTCTAAAAATTTTCTTTCTTTTGAAAATATGGGTATACCATGAGGCACATCTCCTTTTCTGATAGAGCCTTCTTGGAAGCCTGGTATAACAAAGTTTTGTAATAAAACCGAACTTAACATATTGCTTCTAAGATTCTTAACCGCCACAAAAATGTCTGCAACAATATTTAACTGTTTTGCAGATATGTCTGTTCTGACAATTACGGGCTGAACCTGTTCTCTCATTTCTTCCGCACGTTCTCTTGTTAATACCATATTAACGGTATCTCTTGGGGCAACAATATCATATTCACTTTTTTCGCCCGGCTTGATATCATACTTTTTTGGCATTACAGCCGATAGAATTATAAAATAACATAATAAAACGCATGCTAAAAATATCAAACCGATTTTTAGGTTACCGGTTCTACTTTTTTTCTTTCCCGGCTTTTTTTCTACACCTGTATGCTTGTCAGTTTTAATCATTTAATCACTATCCGTTTCTATCTGTTTTATTTTCATATTTATCATAAGCTTTGATTATTTTTTGAATTAATTCATGGCGTACAACATCTTTTTCTGTTAAAAAAATAAATCCTATACCGTCTATATTTCTTAGAACAGAAATAACCTCTTTTAAACCTGATTTTTTACCATCCAAATCGATTTGAGTTATATCACCTGTTACAATTGCTTTTGAGCCGAAACCTATTCTTGTTAAAAACATTTTCATTTGCTGCGGTGTAGTATTTTGAGCTTCGTCCAATATAATATACGAATTATCCAATGTTCTACCCCGCATATATGCCAATGGAGCTACTTCAATCGCTCCGCTTTCCTGATGCTTACTGAAAATCTCAGGACCTAGCATTTGGTATAAAGCATCATACAAAGGTCTAAGGTAAGGATCAACCTTGTGTTGCAGGTCACCGGGCAGGAATCCCAATTTTTCTCCGGCTTCCACAGCCGGTCTTGTTAGTATTATTCTATCGACTTCTTTGGCGCGGAACGCACTTACCGCCATAGCCACTGCAAGGAACGTTTTACCTGTGCCCGCCGGACCTATACCGAAGGTGATAGTATTCTCCTTCATAGCTTTAACATATCTTTTTTGCCCGAATGTTTTGGATTTTATTTGTGTTCCTTTAGCGGTAACACATACACAGTCTATAGGATAATCCTGCATGTCCACATCAAGACCGTCCTCGGACAATGACAAAAAATATAAAACATTTTGTCTTGTAATAACATCGTTTGATTTTGCAATAGGTAGTAAATTATTAATAACTCTTAGGGCCTTGTCCACATTCTCAGGCAATCCTATCACTTTAACTTCGTTATCTCTAAGTATAATGGTAACATCCAACGCCTGCTCTATAACTTTTAAGTTTTCATCATGATTACCAAAAACATTCATGATTTGTTCACTACCTTCTAAATCTACAACTTTATGAATTACGTTATTCACTAAACCCTCCAACCTTTTCTTTAATTCCTATGTCTTCTTTGCATTCAAATATCATTTCTGCATATTTTTTTCCATCTTCATCATACACGTATCTGAAATACTTTTCAAGTATTTCGGCACCATCAGAAATAATATCCTTTGCTTTGTCTTCAATAAGTTCCGTACAATACAAAATCGATTCTTTTTCACTCATACTTATCTTTTTAGTTTGATACTCTTTATATACATAAACCGTCTTATTTATCGGAAAAAATATATTACCTGTTACAACAGCTTGCATCACTTGCGTATCGAGATCATACATTTCAAAATTCATTGGACGGATTTTAGGTAAATTAATGGATTTACCTAAAATTTCAATTATAGTTTTCCTATATTCTTTTCCGGTATATTCTTTAAGAATCTTTTCAGTCGGTATCTCCATTTTTATATTATACCATGTAGTTGCATAAACTTCACCTGTAGCATGTACATTCATTTCGTCGTTGGAATATTTCAAAGTGATTTTTCCCTTTATCAAAACATCTCCTTTGAAAACACTGTCTCCCTTTTTGACAGCCGCTTCTCCGGCTTTCACTATAACCTCAGAGACTACTCCGTCTTTTCCGGCAACAATATCACAAGGATAACTGTTGTCTTCTTGTACCGGTCTTAAAGCTCTTTCCGTTAATGCCACCGTCACTTTAGTTCCTTTTATGTATATTCCCACCCATGACAAATCTTCTCTTTCCAACATTATACGGGATATAACGTCATCCCGGTCAATTTTTCGTTTTGGTACTCCCGGATATATCCCACTTTTTTTTACATCGTTTAATATGTCCTGCAACTCTATAGTTTCGTTGCCGGTCACCTCAACATTCCAAACGACTGATAAAAGATATAAAGATGTCACTACAAAAATCAAAGCACCAATTGCGAACGGTTTTCTTTTTTTATATTTTGCCATTATAAAAGGTAGACCGTATTTTTTTATAACTTCGGTTTTCACCTTTGATTTTTCAGCAATTTGTTCCATTTCATTATACGCTCTTTTACTTATATATAACGTTATTGTATCTTTATCGAGCCTTTTTATATTCCATAAAAATATATTATGAAAAACACATATGTTAATGAATCGTTCAGAAAACTTCCCATAAACTTTTAAATGAACATATCCCCTAAAAAAATTTATCAGCTTGAAAATCACGGCCAATTCTCCTTGTTATGAATTGAATTCAACTTTGTCGACCTTTCCGATAACTATGATATCTTCAGTGGTAATCTCTTTTATCATAAGATCCACACCGAAAAGCGACAGTGTACCCACCGAAGTGTTTAATTTGACAACATCGTTTTCATAACTGATAATGCTTTTATAATTCTCAATTAGAATTTTGTCTTTTCCGGTCACAGTTATTTTGGGTACGTTTAATACAAGTTCCCTTGGTAACTCTAAAGCATTTGCCAGTTTTTCTTTAATCTTTATTTTTTTTATAGCCACAGGTCATATACACCCCTCTCTTAGTTCGATTGATACAGATCCATCGGGTCACCGAATTCATACCCTTGACTGCGAAGCTTATCGATTAAAGCACCTAATGCGTCCGCATTATCTCTTGAAACGGCATGAAACAGTATGATCATTCCGTTATGAGCATTTTGTGTTACGATATCAATAACATATTGTGCACCTCGCACTTTATCTTTGTGCCAATCGTCATATGCAAAGCTCCAGAACATTGTGGTATATCTGAGTTCTTTAGCTATTTTTAAGGTCTCCTCATTATATTCACCCATAGGAGGTCTGAAAAACAGCATCTGAGCACCGTATTTTTCTTCAAATGCCTTTTCCAATTCAAGCAATTCTTTTTCAGCGGTAGACCGGTCCAGTAACGGCATACTTTTGTGGCGAACAGTATGATTACCCACATAATGCCCTTCATCTACAAAACGCCTCATTAGTTTGTCACATTTATCCAGATACGGACCTGTTATGAAAAATATGGTCTTAACATTTTTCTCTTTTAAAGTATCTAAAATAAAATCGGTGTAGCCGTTTTCATAACCTTGATCAAATGTTATATAAATGGTCTTCTGACTTGTATCTGCAATCCATACCGCATTTTGTCTTTCCAGAATTTCGACACTACCGGGATCGGGATCAGGCAATGCGCCGGCTATATTTCTTTTTATACCCCAACTTCTATTCCCCGAAGCATCTATAGAAACCGGAATAACGTCTTGTGAAAACAAATAAGGTATTTCATTTTCATAATCAACGGAACTGTATGATGTATTATATACACCTAATAATATACTTGGCCCCGGTTGGTCGTTTATTATATAAACCAACACCAGTAAAAACGCCAACGAAATAATAACAAACAATCTAGTAATTTTTCCGATTAAATAACTTAAATTATTCATAGCACGCCTCTTTTTTCTTAAATTTTATGTAAATATATTAAAAGTCCCTGATACAGGGTTTAAATTCATGTACCATACCACTGCACTCAAAATCAATAAATATATGAGCCAAATAAAAACCGGTATCAACAGATAACCTGAAGTTTTCCGAACCGATTTAAACCTTATATATGTAAGATATGTGAAAAACAACATACCTAACACTATAAAAATCCCTGCTAAACGGTTCTGCTTACCGAAAAATATTATGTTCCACGAGAATTCAAGAACCAATAATATAAAATACGGCTGTATAGCACTTTTTAAGTCATATTTGTCTTTAATATCAACAACTATTTTATAAAAAGACACACCCATAAAAATACACAGCAGAATCCAAATTCCACGAAGCACAATCATAGGTGGAGATATTCCGGGTTTTAGCAACATACCATACAAAGATAATGAATTTTTTCCGACGGCTAAAGAACCCAACAAACTCATACCTATAGGTATTGCCAATGATATGGCCAATAGCAAAAATTTACTCGGTTTAAAATTTTTAATTATATACATTTATAATCCCTTCCTATACATTT
>CAZJOD010000129.1:0-10564 GCA_964547525.1 uncultured Clostridiaceae bacterium | reverse complement strand
TAGTTTTTCCGAATTTAACGTAAAAGAAGATATGCTTGTTTTAATAAAAGCATTGCAAGAAATTGTACCTGTTATTACAATAAAGAATAAAAATAAAATCAGGAGATAAATATGCAGAAAATTTTGCTGGTAAGATACGGGGAGATCATGTTAAAAGGTTTGAATCGTCCTATGTTTGAAAAAAAATTAATAGAAAATTTAAAATATGGTTTAAAAGATTGCGGACATATAAAAATAATAAGATCTCAAGGGAGAATTTTTATAGAACCGCAGGACATAAATATAGATTTTAACAATTTAATACGAAAAGCATGTAAAGTTTTTGGTGTGGTTTCTGTAAGTCCCGCATATAAAGTTGAAGTTGATATGGATACCGTTTATAAAACGGCTCTTTTGACTGCGGAAGAGAATATCATCCAAGATAAAGCTAAAACATTTAAAGTTGAAGCAAGACGCCAAGATAAGAATTTTCCTATGAAATCACCGGAAATATGTTCTAAAACCGGTTCGTACGTATTAAAAAATTGTGAATCGTTAAAGGTTGATGTGCATAATCCGGATTTCGTAATAAACGTAGAAATCAGGGAATATGCTTATATATATTCCAGAGTTATTCAAGCATTTGCCGGTATGCCTGTCGGTACAAACGGGAAAGCCGTTTTGCTCTTGTCAGGTGGAATTGACAGTCCTGTTGCCGGATGGATGATGGCAAAAAGAGGTGTAGAAATTGAAGCGGTTCATTTTTACAGCTACCCGTATACCGGTGAAAGAGCAAAAGAAAAAGTTATCACTTTAACAAAAATTTTAAGTGAATATTGTAAAGAGGTAAAGCTGCACATAGTACCTTTTACCAATATACAATTGGAGATTAACGATAAGTGTTCTATAGGATTGATAACTGTAATAATGAGGAGAGCAATGATGAAAATTGCTGAAAAAATCGCCGAGTCACAAGGAGCTTTAGCTCTTATAACCGGAGAAAGTGTCGGTCAGGTAGCCAGTCAAACCATAGAAGCTATAAATGTAACAAACGCCGTTACAAAGCTACCTGTTTTCAGACCTTTAATAGGTATGGATAAAGTAGAAGTCATTAAAATAGCTGAAACAATCGGTACTTACGAGACATCTATTTTACCCTATGAAGATTGCTGCACTGTTTTTGTTGCTAAACATCCTGTTACGAGACCTAAACCGGAAGTTGTGGAAAAACAGGAGTCATATATTAATTTGGACGGTTTAATTGATGAAGCTATTGCAAATACCGAATTAATTATAGTATAGTCAAAAACATTACACTAATAAGATATTAAACAAGGAGATTAAGCAATGTTATTAGACGGACACATTCATATTTTCAATGAAAATGTAAATAAAGAAAAATTTTATACCGCATTAAAGGAAGGAAAGGTTGACGGAGGGACAGTCATATCTCTTGCACCTAATGTATTGAAGTGGAATGATAAAAGCTTTTCAACAAGAGAGAGATTGGACAATGTTCTTAGTGTTTGTGAATCCAATGACAATTTATTCCCGTTTTTTTGGATTAACCCTTTGGAGAACGACGCCGTTGATCAGGTAAAAGAAGCTGTTAAGTCGGGAATACGTGGATTTAAGGTTATTTGTAGTGTTCATTACCCCGGGGATCCGACGGCACTTAAGGTATATCAGGAAATCGCCAATCTTGAAAAGCCTATACTTTTCCATTCGGGTATACTTTGGGACGGTTTAAACTCATCAAGCTACAATAAGCCGTCACAATTCGAATCATTATTGAATGTCAACGGGCTCAAGTTTACTTTGGCTCATGTCTCATGGCCTTGGTACGACGAATGTATAGCGGTCTATGGTAAATTTCTGAATGCATATACATGGCGTAAGGATTTATCTGTAGAAATGTTTATAGATATTGCACCCGGAACTCCTCCTATATACAGAGAGGAAGTCTTAAAAAAGCTGTATTGTATCGGATATGACATTAATAACAATTTAATTTTCGGAACAGACAGTAGTGTAGGCGACTATAACCTTAAATGGCTTAAAGACTGGCTTGAAAGGGATAAAACTATTCTCACGGATTTAGGCGTTTATGATAAAGTAAATGAATTGTTATACGCTAAAAATTTATTAAGATTTATAGGAGAAACAAACGAGGTGCATAGTAAAAAGCCTCCTATAACAGGTGAGGAATAGACGTTAAAATATAAAGGAGAAACGCGGTTGATTAAGAGAAATAATGAGCAATATATAAAAATAGCCAATCAACAGATAATAAAACAAAACAATTTAACACTGATATTCAATTTAATAAATCAACTGGAACCGGTGTCACGAGTAAAGTTAGCTAAACTGACACATTTAAGTCCGACAACTATTTCATCTTTGGTTGAGGAATTGATATCAAATGATATGGTTGTGGAAATCGGAACCGGTGAAACATATACCAGTGGTAGAAAACCGATTATGTTAATGATAAATAAAGACAGTGGTTATGTTATTTCGATTGAATTAAAATCAGGTAAAATCTCCGGAGGTATCTATGATTTAAAATGTAATGAAATAATCTATGACAGTGTCATTATTAATGACATATCAAGTCTAGGTAAGGATTTGATCGGTTTTACAGAAAACATAATACTAAAAGCGGGCTTGGACAAAAATAGTTTATTGGGTATAACACTGGGGGTACCCGGTATTATAAATCATACTGATTTTTCGATAGTATCGTCTACTGTTATTGACGGTTTGCATACGAATAAAACATTTTATTCTGTTTTGGACAAGCATTACGGTGTACCTGTTCTAATGGAAAACGAATCTTGTTTTGCAGCTTATGCCGAACATAAAATAGCTCGAAATCAAACCGACGAAGACATTATATTAATTGATATCAATGAAGGAGTAGGTTGTGGCATAATTATAAATCATAATATTTATAAAGGGTCTTGGGGAATAGCCGGGGAATTGGGGCACATGGTAATTGACATGAATGGAAATTTATGCGAGTGTGGTAACCGTGGATGTATGGAGACAATGGTATCAATACCTGCAATTATAAAAAGCGCTATCAAAAATACATATAAAAATCAATCCGGAGTTTTATGGGAAATAATTAGAAATGATAGGGTTCCGGATTATAATCAGATTGTGGAAGCCTTTATGAAAGAAGATCAAGCGGTCACCGATGCGGTATTTTATGCGGCCGATTGTCTTGCGGTCGGAGTGAATAATGTTGTTAATTTGTTTGACATTCGAACAATCTTGGTAAGCGGGGAAATTACAAAGATAGGTAACAAATTTATTGCTCGTGTAAAAGAAAAGATCAGAAGTATAGGTTTTGATTTGTATGTAGATAAAATAGATGTCAGTTTTTCCCGCTTAGGTGAAAATACTGTGGTTTTAGGGGGAGCAAAATACATGTTGGATAACATATTCGAATCTAAACCTAATTTTGGTATGTTATAAAAACAGGAGTTTATAAAGATGACCGAGTCAGTTAAAAATAAAACATTGCGTTTGAATGAAATTATATGTTTATTGGAGAAACATTATCCCGATACCGCATGCTTTTTAAATCATAAAAATCCCTATGAGCTTTTAGTTGCAACACGACTATCCGCACAAACAACCGACCTGCAAGTAAATAAGGTTACACCGGCACTTTTTGAGCGTTATCCAACGGTTCACCGTATGGCGGAGGCAAAACCTCAACAAGTGGAGGAATTAATTAAGTCGGTGGGGCTTTATAAAACAAAAGCGAGAGATATTATACAGTGTTGTCAGATGATAATTGACAGATATAACGGTGAAGTACCGAATATTGTGGATGAGTTGATTAAACTTCCGGGGGTAGGGAGAAAAACGGCAGCTGTTGTATTGGGTAACGCTTTTAATATTCCGGCAATAGCAGTAGACACACATTTCGGACGAATTATGCGAAGATTAGGTTTTACATCACATACTGACCCTGAAAAGGTTGAAGCAGAGATGACAGCTATTGTACCTCTTTCAAAACAGGTTGAATTTTGTCACAGGATCATTAGCCACGGAAGAAATATTTGCAAAGCAAAAAATCCCAATTGCAGTATTTGTTTTTTACATGACTTATGTAAAAAAATAATATAAAAGAATTGAATTGCATTTGAATTAATGATATTATTGAATTAATAAAGTCATTGGATTAATTATAAATTTCATAGGAGCGTGAATTATGAAGGTAGCGGCAAAAAGTATTAGGATAACACCTCCGATAGGCCTATCCATAGGTGGCAATGTTCGAGCGGATGATAAATCAAGGGGTATTCACGACGATTTGTTTTGTAACGCGGTTTTCTTTAGTAAAAATGATACTGATGTTTTATTTTTAAGTTTTGATCTTTTACTGTTAATGCTAGACCAATGTCATGATATAAAACAACGTGTATCAAAGGCTACCGGTGTTCCCGTTCAAAATATTATGGTTAATGTTACACATACACATTCAGGTCCGGATACCGGCGATATTTTTAAAGTTGAAAGGCACAGTGACGCTGTGGAATATTTGGATAAAGCGTTTGCAAATATTGCTGAAGAGCTTACGGATATTCGTTGTGAAGCCGAAGAATGTGATTGTTATTTTGCATGTTCTTGTATTGAAGACCTTAGCTTTAACAGAAGACTTGTTATGAAGGACGAAACGTTGAAAATGAATTGGATGGGGGTCAACCCGGAAGATGTTTTGCGCACAACCGGTCCTATAGATCCGCAATTATCCGTTTTTCAGGTTGTATCAAAAGCATCAGGGCAAGTAAAAGCAATGATGATAAATTTTACGTTACACCCGGCGATTCTGGTAGGAAAAGATTGGTTATATTCTCGAGACTACATACACTTTTTAACTGTTGACCTAAAAAAGGTCTATGGCGAAAGTGTAACGGTTTGGTTTTCAAACGGAGCCGAAGGTAATATAAATCATATAAATTATAAAGATTTAAATCAAGGAAGAGGTTTTGAAGAAGCCGCAAGAATAGGCCAAAGACTGGCAATGTATATTGATGAAGCGATAAAAGATAAAATAAAATTGCAATCTGAAACATTAAAAAGTGTCATGTCTCCCGCGCAATTACCAATTAGAAAATTATCCGAGAAAACTGTTAAAGATGCGAAAGAATTATGGGAAGCTTGTGGGGGAGTATATCCGTCATTATTAGACGGTGTACCGGATGAAGTTTATGCTCGAGAAATAATAAAGCTGGCTTCAATGAATGAAGAATTTATAACTACCGAGCTTCAAGCGGTAAATTTATGCGGAATCCTTATTGTTTCATTTCCCGGTGAAGTTTTTGTAGAATTCGGGTTGGAAGTAAAAGAACGATCCGGTTTTAAAAATACGGTAGTTGTAGGTTTGGCAAATGATTATGTAGGGTACATACCAAATAAAGCGGCTTTTTCTCAAGGAGGCTATGAAATAAAAACCGCACAATCAAGCAAGTTATCAGAGACTGCAGGGGAGACTCTCGTGCAATGTGTTCTGGATTTGATACAAAGGTTATAATTATTTATTAAGGATATTACAATAATTCTACTGCATAAACTTTATTTTATTGCAATGAAATTATATAATAAATTTGAAATGGAGTGAAATATTATGGCAAACAAAAATGATACTAAGGTAATGAATGGTGCCGGAATCGCTGAATTGGGATTTCCAATGTGGCCACAATTTAACGAAGAAACGTTGACCGACATATTGGAGCCGATAAAAAACGGTAAAGTCAATTATTGGACCGGACCTAAAGGTATGGAGTTTGAAAAGAAATGGGCTGAATGGATGAAGGTAGGTTATGCCATTTCCTGTACCAACGGTACTGCGGCTTTGCATATTGCCGTAAGTAGTCTTGGTATCGGACCGGGTGATGAAGTCATAGTTCCGTCCTATTCTTTTATAGCATCTTCTTTTTCTGTGGTGCAAGGCGGTGCTATTCCTGTTTTTGCCGATGTAACAGAAGATCATACCATTGATCCTAAAGCTATCGAACCGTTGATAACCGAAAGAACAAAAGCTATAATTGTAGTTCATTTATATGGTGTAGTGGCTGATATGGGTCCCATAATGGAAATTGCGAAGAAATACAACTTAAAGGTAATAGAAGATTGCGCTCAATGCTTTGGAGGTTTTTACAACGGTAAGATGTGCGGCACTATCGGTGATGCCGGATGTTTCAGCTTTTGCCAAAGTAAACATTTTACTACAGGCGGAGAAGGCGGTATGGTTGTAACCGATAACGAAGATCTTGCATGGGAATGCAGATCCTTTAGAGATCATGGTTATGATGTAAAAGAACGTTTGAATATGCTGGCATTGGAAGAAAAACTTCCGTATATACACAGAAGAGTCGGTTTTAATTACAGAATGACTGAAATACAATCAATTATCGGTATAAATGAATTAAAACGATTTGATTCATGGAATATGCCTAAGAGATTAAAATATGCTAAAATGTATGATGATGCTTTCAAAGGTATGAAAGGAATTAAAAAGCTACCTGTAAATACCGATGAAAGGAAAAATGCGTATTGGTGGTACCCTATCCTTTTGGATTTGGACGCTTTGGATTGTGATGCGAAAGGTATATTAAAAGAAATGCAAAGCATGGGAGTTCCTTGCTATGGTATACAATGGCCTGAAGCTTATATGGAAGCGGCATATCGTGACCATAACGGGTTTGGACGGTATAAATTCCCGTTTAAATCAACGGAATTTACAAATAATGATTCGGTGGATTATCGAAACAATTTCTGCAAAGTGGCTAATTCGTTACGCAATCAAACGGTAAGTTTATTCTTGCATCCTACATGGGAAGAAGTTCATATCCAAAGATGTATTGACGCTTTAAAAGTAAGTGTAGCAAAGCATTTAAAATAATGAAATAACCGGTGTAACGCCGGTTTATTTCTTTAAATTTTTATCGGAGGTAATGATATGAAAGCAGGATTTATACCGGCATTAGGAACACCGGTTGATAACACCGGTGTATTTTTACCAAAAAGTTATTCAAAACAAATAGACGATATGTTAGATGCAGGTGCCATAGCGTTTCTTGTTTTGGGTTCAATGGGTATGATGGCAAGCATAAGGCAGGATCAATATCGTTATATAGTTGAGACTGCAATAGAAAGTACCAAAGGAAAATGCCCGGTTTTAGTCGGTGCTATGGATAATTCCGTCTGGAGAGTAAAAGAAAGATTGGAATATTTGAAAGGTTTAAAAGTTGACGGGGTTGTTTTAACAACACCATATTATTATGCGGCTAATCCGGAAGAAATCGTTAGGTTTTACATTAGTGTTGCGAATAGTTCTCCTTTTCCTGTTTATATGTATGATTTGCCTGTTGTTACACAGTCAAAGATTACCTATCCTATTATAGAAAATATATTATCTAAAACGGATAATCTTAAAGGTATAAAAACAGGCGATCAGACACTGGCAAGACTCTTAACCCTAAGCGAGAAGATTCCTTCCGATTTTAGCACCATATACAGCGGTTTGGATACGGTGGATGTTGCATATAAATGGGGTATTACCACATATTTAGATGGTATGTTTACTTGTACTCCGAGATTGACAAAAAAACTCGATGAATCTTTAAGAGCAAATGATTTTATAGCGGCAGGGAAGTATCTTGACCACATTCTTAATTTTAGAAATGATATGATAAAAATCGGTGTTTTTAACGCTTATGTATATGCCATGAACATTCTTGGTTATGAAGGGTATCATGCACCGGATTATTGTTTTAAAAGCAATGCCGATGATCATGATTTTGTTTTAAAATCGATGAAAAGTCATAATGAGATAGATTAGGCGGGTGATGATATTTAATGAACACTTTAGATATGTTTAAGCTTAGCAATAAAGTGGCTATTGTTACAGGTGGATACGGTTTATATGGATCACATATATCAAAAGCCTTAGCCGAAGCCGGAGCGACAGTGGTTATAGCTTCTAGAAACAAGGATAAATGCTGTGAATATGCTAAGATACTTGTAGATGGCGGTCTATCTGCTGTTGGTGAATCGGTGGATCTGGCTGATGAAAATTCCATTAACGAATTTATCGATAGCACATATAAAAAGTTTGGAAAAATAGATATTTTAGTAAATAATGCTGTTCTACGAGACGGTATATGTGATTTGGAAGATTGTACGACAGAAGGATGGGAAAAAGCACAAAAGGTTAATTCCACAGGATTAATGCTGATTACAAAAAGAGTAATCAAATATATGAAAAATCAGAATTTTGGGAACATTATTAACATTTCGTCTATACAAGGTGTGAGAGGTCCCAGGTTTATCGTATATGAAGGAACAGACATGAGCAGTGGTATAAATTATACATACGATAAATGGGGAATGATAGGTTTTACAAAGTGGATTGCAAATAAATACGGCAAGTATAATATAAGGTGCAATTCCATAAGTCCGGGTGGTTACTTAGCAGGAAGACAGACCCCGGATAAAACGCAGTTTTACGAAAACTATAAAAAGTTTACACCACTTGGAAGATTTGCAGATGATGACGACATAAAAGGTCCAATTGTATTTTTAGCTTCTGAAGCATCTAAATATATTACCGGTGAGAACATAATGTTAGATGGAGGATGGACCAGTTGGTAAATAAAAAACTAGAGATTTTAGAAATAGGTAAAATACCTAATACATTGTTGCAGGCTTTGGTTCTTGATAAGATCAAAATTAAAAACAGTGATGTTGTTGTAAATCCCGGAATAGGTGAAGATTGTTGCGCCTTGGACTTCGGAGAATATCTTTGTGTTATGTCAACCGATCCTATAACCGGCACGGCGGCTGAAGTCGGTCGGCTGGCAGTACACATAAGCTGTAACGATATAGCGTCTTGCGGCATAAAACCCGTCGGATTGATGGTAACTATATTGGCACCTAAAGGAACTACCGCACAAGATCTGGAGACGGTTTCAGACCAGCTGAATAATGCTGCAAACGAATTGAATATCGATATTATAGGTGGTCATACGGAAGTTACAAATGCTGTTAACCGTTTTGTTTTAATCTCTATGGCGGTTGGTAAAGTAAAAAAAGGAGAAATGGTTACAACAGCAGGAGCTAAATTAGGTGATGATATAGTAATGACTAAAGGAGTAGGCATTGAAGGAACCGCCATTATTGCGTATGAAAAACAGAATGAACTGATATCGGTATTAGGTTCGGATCGATTGGATAAAGCTAAGAGCTTCATGAATATGCTAAGCGTAGTGAGTGAAGGTCTGATATGCGGGCATTTTGGTGTTAATTCGATGCACGATGTAACCGAGGGAGGTTTATTAGGAGCCGTGTGGGAAGTGTGCGAGGCATCCGGAAAAGGTGCGGAAATATATGAGGATAAAATTCTAATCTCCGAAGAAACTACAATGATCTGTAATCATTACAATATTAATCCTTTAAAACTTATTTCTAGTGGTTGCATGTTGATAACATGCAAAAACGGGAAAGATTTAGTGGATAAATTGAGAGAACAGGAGATCGATGCTGCTGTAATAGGTAAGATAGTAAAGACCGGTTGCTTTTTGATTGACTCAAAAAACAGTAAAAAAACCATATCTCAACCGGAATCGGATGATCTTTATAAGGTATTGGGACAGTTTGAATAACTGTCCTTTTATTATATAGAATACATTTATAAAACTTGATTTTAAAAATGTAAGCCGGCCCGGAGATGCTCGAAGCGTACACAGGATTTATTAATTTTTTTTAAACAGTTGACAGGAGGTGGCATTTATGTACGAAGAACTTAAAGATAGGTTAAAAGGACTTGCTTATTCTGTAAATACACCGTTTTGTAAAGACGGTACAATCGATTATAAAAGCTTGGAAAATTTACTTAACTATGTAATCGATAACGGTGCTCAATCTATAATACTTACATATGGAGACAGTGTCTACAGCTTGTTAAGTGATAAAGAGACCGGTGAGTTGACTAAAAAAACAGTTGAGTATGTAAGACATAGGGTACCTGTGGTAGCTGCGGATAGGCAATGGTGGACCGGTAGAGAGATTGAGTTTGCTGATTATTGTAAAGAAATAGGTGCTGATGTTTTAATGGTGTTACCTCCGGATTGGGCGTCATCTTGTACCGAAGAATCTATGACCGAGCACTATATCAAAGTATCCGAACATATTCCGGTTATGGTTGTAACTAATGTTTTCATTAGAAGAGGGATGAATTTTGGGCTTAAAGTCATGAAGAATCTTAAAGAAAGAGCGCCGGGAGTTATAGCGGTAAAAGATGATTTTACAGGAGATTTCGGTAGACGTTTAGGGTTATTGTCAAAAGATACATGGACTTTTATAATGGGCGGTAGAAAAGAAAAATTTATGGAAGCCAAAGATTACGGATGTAATGCTTATTTTTCAACGTTTATACCCATTAATCCCAAAATAGCACAGGATTTTTACAAATATGTTATGACAGGTAACGATATAAAAGCTGTTGAAATTATAGCCCGATATGAAATACCTTTTTTTGATGCCATAATGAAATTTAAAGGTGGTT
>CAZJOD010000128.1:0-10611 GCA_964547525.1 uncultured Clostridiaceae bacterium | reverse complement strand
AAACATATCAACATAATTTTAACATTATAGTTTACTTGCCACAAGAACGAGATGTAAAATATTACTTATATTTTATAAAGTTGCATTGCTTACTCAAACAAACCTTTTCTTGTGTCCATAGTTGTAGGAAGGCCTGTGGTCAAGGGACCATCCGCTACCACCGGTCTTCCTATTTGTGAACCCATGTCGTAATTACTTCAATGCGTTTTCTAGTATTTTTCGGTTTTTCCATACCCAGTAAAGACTGCGAGTTCTCCATGCAAACCCCCAAAGATTGCCTTCACTGTCGAAGGAAAGATTGGAGTCGATAGCTTCATGAGCAGTTTCACAGATGATTACCTCAATTATCTGTGAAACTAACATATGACGTTTTTCTTTAGTAAGTTTATAGCCATCGCAGATAATCCGGACTTGCTCTGCCCTTTTCTCAGGTGAAGGCAGTTCATATAACCTGCCAAGGTCATCATCATGCAATTGTGGAAACAACCAACATATACGGGCCAATTCTACAAACGGATCCATAGGTCCTGAAAATTCCCAATCCACGATTCTGCGCGGCATTCCGTTTTCAGCAAGAGTATTCCATGGCGCTATATCACCATGGCAACAGATACAATCATCATTTCCGATCTCACGGAGTCCCCATGGCTGCCAAATATCATTTTTGTTTGCATCAAATTTACCAGCAGCATCGTGAAGGCTTCTGACTATCCTTCCGATCTCACAAAGAGCCTCATCGGACCATTTATACGGATGAACAAGTTCGCCGTCAAATTTAGACGCACGTTCAATTCCATTATCAGTTACATCAATAATGTGCTCAACAGGTAAATTCAAGTTCTCAAAATAGCTTAACAGCCGTCTTACACTTTTTGACCACGGTTTTTCTGGGCGTTCGACATACTCCGCATTTAATGCAGCTCTTTTTTCTGGTGATAGTATTACATTCATATCAAGTAAAGATTGAAATTTGTCCACGACATCTCCTCCTATCATTTTTTCTAATTTCAAAATCAAATTATTTATATGATTCTGTTTTTTCTTCAGCTCAGCTAAATGGGCTGAATATGTTTCCTTTGCATCATGATCCCCAATATTGTCAAGCACCTTACTGATTTCCTTCAGCGGGAATTCCAGTTCGCGCAGTATTAGAATTCTGCGAAGCATGTTCAATGAGGTTTCATCATATTGACGATAACCTACTTCTGTCAATGCTGAGGGCTTCAGTAAACCGATCGAATCGTAAAAATGCAGTGTCCGTACATTTATACCGAATAACTTTGCCGTTTCACCAATTGAAAGCATCGTTTTTATCACCTCCACAATTATCTTACACAATGACGTATCTGTAGAGTCAATACTTGTTAATTAATATTTTTATATAAATCTACAGAAGATAAGACATAAAAAATAAAAGGTTTTCTAGGTATATTATTTTTGTAAAATATATTTCATCAATTTGCGATTATAGTAGGTTAAACTCAATACTTCCATACTATCCCATCATGTAGCACACCATACCGGGTCATACCTATACGAGAGCGTTTTTTAGAATATTTTGCTTGCTACTGCCAACTGCGAATTTGATTGTAAATAGAAATATGGACTAAGCATAAAAACTTAGTCCGTATTTGTTAGATTTCAGTAATGGTTATACTTTTTTTGCCCAAATTGTTGCCCGGGCAAAATCTGGGGTTTGTTCGGACAACGGTTCGTCTGTGTAATTGCAGTAGGTTTTCTCAACAGAAAGTCCTGCATCAGTGAGCCATCCAAAAACCTGTGTCAATGTAGGAATATGTTTGTAACCCATCGTTGATTGGACAATGCGTTCACCGTTATTCGTCATCAAATCACTATGGCTCGCCCATGTGCAAATGCGCGTCACCGGGTCGTAAACATTGCCGTAATTTTTGAATTTCCCACTGGTCCCCAATTCGTCAGCATATTCAGAGTCATCACCCAAGCGACCACTCTCTCCCAAGCGGTTAAAAAACTTAACTGCTGATGCGTCTGAGTGTTGGTCGTAATCCAAAATCAAATTTCCGTCAGAACGTAGCGCCGCCGCCGCTTTGCAGATAAAAGTTCGTTGCGCTTCGGCGTAATCCATGTCAGTTTCGATGTTAATGAGAATGTTCCCAGCCATTACGACAATATCAAATCCAGTACCCCAATCCGCGCTTATAGCATCTGCTTGATAGCAAGTGATATTGGGAATGTTCTTCATTTTGAGGTAACAGCGAAGAAGCATGAACTCATCCACGTCGAAACCCGTAACATTGTGCCCTGCCTGTGCGAGTGGGATGCTGATCCGTCCGCCTCCGCAAGCAACCTCAAGGATATTTTGCGTTGTTCCATCAGTCTGTTCGCGCAAGACCTTTAATAAGAACTCCACATCGTTTGTTTGATTTTCAAATTTCTCATATGAACTGGCGTACCAGTGCTTTGCGATAAATTGTCTGTTCAAAATAGTTTCCTCCATTTTTGCAGGAGGGCTACAGTATAGTCACCCTCCTTGAATTTTTGGTAACCATAAATGTATATTTCATGACAAACACAACCTTTCATATCAAATTTGTTATAAACAGTTTTCACTGTGTTATACTCATTAAAATTTATTCAAAAAAATTATATCGTATCAATATACAATTGAAAGAGAAAGTATGGCTATAAATGATTTTTCCTACAATGTTCATAATATAAATTTTCAAACTTTACTGTTAAAAATAATCATTGCTTTACAATACTTGCCACAAGAACGAGATGAGAAATATTATGTATATTTTATATTTTATAAGGTTGCATTCCTTATTCAAATAAACCTTTTCTTGTTTCCATAGTTTTAATTTTCGAAAATAGCTACAATTTCCCGTGTCTACGTTATGGGTTTCTCAAAGACTACCGTGTCCATTTTTAGGGGTGGGGTTCACACTGATTTTCAATCTTTTAACGCTACTTTCAATCTTTTAACGATGAAGTCAATCTTTTAACGTTTTTTCAATCTTTTAACGATTACCCCAATCTTTTAACGATGAAGTCAATCTTTTAACGGACACTCCAATCTTTTAACGGAGGCCTCAATCTTTTAAGAGTTTCCATAATTTTTTAGCGATTCCACTTACATAATATGTATTAAACCACTCTAAAAATGCCCTAGTATAAGTAAATATACCACTTATTACCTTGATTTTATCCTATTACTGCCACAATTACAATAAAAAAACCCATAAACCGATCTATCGATTCATAGGTTATGATGTGGTCGGGGTGACAGGATTCGAAAGCTTTTTATATCATACCAATCAATCTATAATTTCTTTTATTATGTCCGCTAATCTACCGAATATCATTTATAATTACCATTCACCATAAACCGGATTCTTATTGTAGTATTGCATGACATCAATAATGGGAATATATAGTATACCATCACTTATTTTATTACTTATTACAATATCAATTGTTGCCATTTTATTACATATTAGCTTTATAACATTGGGATAGCAGGTGGTATTCGTTTCACAACAATAAAAAAACCTTGCAATATTAGCAAGGCTTTGCAGTATTCGTTTATCTTAATGTAGCTCCTATGGATATTCTTGATGCCGATGGAATCCTGGCATAATTATTACATGCGGTAATACCGTTGTGGTTATGGTATGGAAGTTTTTCCTCTTCGAGTTCTTCAAGCTTTTCGAGTCGTCCCTCCAAATAGTCGGTTAATCGTTTTTGAACAGAACCTATTCTTGCCATAACGCCTCCATATCGAATGTCCATAATCTCCCACCCTTGTGGTTTATTTATTTCATACCACCAATCCATATGATCTTTCCATAGAATTTCAACTTTCTCTTTAAGTTCGGGTAATATGTTTTTCACTACTTCCTTTAAATATTCAATATCTTTTTCTTTGTACGCTTTTGTAATGTTTTTACCCAAATCGGCTTTAATGGCCAATGCGTCTGATAATTTACTTATGTATCTAAAAATATATGCATACCGGCTATCCTGCATAGCATATTTTTTCATTTCCAACGAAAGATTTGTGTAATGCTCGGTTAAATTATAATTTTTTAAATTCAAATCGAACATACCCATTAAAAGATCCTGCCACATAGAATATTTAGCCGTATCAGGTGTCAACGGATCGTTAGGCTTTATTCTGTCCACTCTGTCCAATGCGAAAAAAGCTTCCGCAGAAGTTTTGCAACAAAATTCAAAACGTTTAAGAACCGTATTTCTATCAGGCTTATCCGTATATCCGTGTTCCGCATAAAGCTGTAACCCTAAAAGTGTTGAAAATGCATTGGCCTCGGTAGCGTCATCTCCCCAAATCGTGGCAAACACTTCTCGAATTCCTTTTTCTTTACATACCTCCAGTGCGGCATCGGTTGTTCTGAAAGTTTTTTCATAATTTGTACCGTATCCTATCCAACTCCAAACCGCTCCGGCAAAAACCGTGTCGTTAGTTAATGTGTTATGTAAATCTATATATTTGGAATAGAAGTCCTTTGTGTCATGATAATAATCCCAATAAACCAATTGTACATTTTGAGGTATCTTTGCCTTCATTTCATCGGTAAACACCACGTCCGTATCATAATACGCATTGGTCTTCGATACCGCTCTGAAAAACATATCACTCCAGATCATAGGCTTAAGATCATACTTTTGTAATATTTCCAGCACTTTGTTAAGGTGATATATCATTATATCAAATTTAGGTGTATACCCGTATTTCGGCAAATATCTCCCTAAGCCTAAATGCATAGCTTCATCCATTCCAATATGTACCCTTTTGGTTTTAAACGGTTTCGTGGCTGCAACAATCATTTTTTCAATCAATTCATATGTTTTAGGATGTCCTACAAGTAAAGTGTCGTCATCATCTTTAAATTCATTGAAAACCGGCCATTTTAAAGAATCGTACAAATGTGCTAAAGTCTGCATACAGGGAATCATTTCTATGCCGAAAAGATCCGCAAATTCGTCACATTCTTTTAATTCTTCTTCGGTATACTTACCTCTCATATATCCGAAGAAAGGATGGCCTTCGACATAAAAATTATCTTCGGTATAGATCATCAGCATGTCCAAGCCCATTTTTGCCATTTCAATTATTAATCTTTTAATGTATTCTGGCTTTATTACTGCATTTCCTTGTGCAATGTCGTACATTGCACCGTTCATATCAAATTTTGGTGTCTCTTTCACTTCAAACGAGCAAATCCCACCATCTAAATTTTCTAAAATTCTTGATAACGCTCTGAAAAAATGTATCTTCTTAAAATATCGTAATGTACAATTATTATTATCCATATTTGCATACACGATATTCTCGTCGGAACGTTCAACAGTAATTTCAATTTCCGGTTTTCCCCCGCTCATACAAAAGCCGAACTCTTTTGACATAATGTCAAGACCGGGTTTTAATTCCTCAGGTAAATTTTTAAATAAAATATTCATTTTAACCCTCCCATGCTAGTTAGATGTAGTTTTTGGTAAAGGTGGTATCCTTAACTGTTGGCCTATTTGTAATCTGTCATTTTGCATGTTGTTTTCTTCCATTATAAGATAATATTTTGTCTGATCATTATAATATAACAAGCTTATATGTGACAAAGTTTCTCCTGTTTTTACCGTATGTATTATCACAGGTTCATCTGTCATAACAGGTGTGGTCAAAGCGGGTGTACTTGTTCCGGGTGTAGTACCGGTAATAGTGGTGGTTTGAGCTTGTGAGGTAACACTCGGTTGAGTTGTTTGAGAACCGGTTGTACCGGATTCGGTTGTTTGAGAACCGGTATCTCCGCTTGATATAGTTGTAATTTTACCTTGGTCGGAATACACAGGTGGAATTATATTGTCAGAAAAGATTAAAGAAGCTAAATTAACCAATCCTATTACAACGCCTGATAATACTCCTACAATAATTAAGACTGTAAATATTCTTCCGAAAAAATAAGTCAATGCTCTATTTTTTCCATGCTCTCTTCTATATGGTGCTCTTTCTGTTGTTTTTACTTTCTCATCATTTGAGGAAGTCTCCATGCTACTGTACAACCCTCTTATATCCGGTATATCTTTCGTTGGTTCATCATCGAATAAATCCATACCGGGAATCGGTTTTTTCTCTTTTATTCCGTTTTTAACATTTACATATATATCAGTATTTTGATTTTGAGCACTGCTTGTCTTTGTATTATTGTTTGTCTTTACCGGGTTATGTTTGGTCGTGTTTACTTTGGCTTTTGTTTCTTGATTCTTTTTTTCTTCTTTATTCATTGTAGTCCTATTTACAACATTTTTAATTTTATCATCTATAACATTATAAATTGTTTTGCTTGAGGCTTTAACCGCAGCAGTCTTCTTTTTATCAATCACTTGACTTTGCACAAAGTCAAGTTTTATCACCGTAACCGCCATTTCACCCTCACAACCGGTTTTTAGAGCTTCTTTAATCAAGCGATTTCCGATTTGTTCGGGATCGTTTAATGCAGACAAGCAATTAATAATAATATCCTCATCAATAGCTTCGGCCATATTGTTGTTAACAATTATAAAAGTTCCGTCTTTAACCAATTTTACTTTATCCGAAATATTTATGTTTGACGCCGATATGACCAAATCATTTTTTACTAATTCCGCTTGGGCGTCGGATATAATACCCATCTTTTTTAACTTGTCCGGTTTTTCAGCTGAAGGAGTCATTAATACCATATTAACAGAGTCGAAGTAATAAGCACTTTGCAGACCCGTGTTTATACATACGCCGTATTCGCCATCCATAAACAAACAAAGATAAGATACCGAAGGCAAAGTTTTCTTAGTGTCGTAGGATTCGTTAATATCTAATAAATCACGTACGGATGAAGCTATTAAAGACACCGAATCATCTAACCGCATTAAATTATCATTAATTCTTTTCTCACATCTTTCAAATTCTAAAATCCCTTTTAATACGGTAGAATCAATGATTTTAGAATTTTCTTCACATAACGCACATAAAAAGTTGTCGGTAATTTTTTCAAAAGAATATACTTGCTTTTGCAAGCCGGGAGTGTATACCGATTTTCCGTTTATGTACAAATCCAATCCCACTTTATTTTCATTGCTTTTCCCAAATTTTACCGATGACACCGATAACTTTATTTTTGATTTCATTTGCCCCACCCTCAAGATATTTATATACAAATAATAGTACCATATAATAATATACCATTCAATACAACATAAGTATTTTTATAATTTAAAAACTCTCGCCCATTATTTGCTTACTATTTTTAAATTATTGATAATTTTTTTTGTTTTTTCTTCTAATTCTTCTTTAGAGCCGGTATTTTCAATGACATAATCGGTAATATTTTTATACTCATCATCACTCATCTGGTTTTTTATACGTGATTTTATCTGCTCGATACTAAGGTTTGGGTTTCTCTTTTTAATAAAAGATATTCTTCTTTCCATAGGAGCGATTACAACAACTATAACATCAACCACATCCATAAATCCATGTTTTACCGGCAACGGACAATCATACGCTATATAGTTTTCTCCACGCCTTTTAAGATCGTCAATTTCTAAAGTTACCTTTTTTAATATAGCTTTATGTGTAATTTCATTTAATTTTGTAAGTTTTATAGGATTGTTAAAAACGAGTTCGGATAATTTTAAGCGATCTATCCTTTTTTCAGAATTTAAAACAGATGTTCCGAACTCATCAAGCACATTTTTGTATACTTCACTTTGAGGGTCCATTATGTTTCGAGATATTTTATCCGCATCCACAACAGCATATCCTTCACTTTGAAATATAGCGGTAACGGTAGATTTGCCCGAACCCATAACTCCTGTAATTCCTACAATCATAAGACCTCCGCTATTTTGTATCAAACCAGCTTCTTCCGGTATTAACGTCCACCGTAAGCTTTACACTCAATCTAACCGCATCTTCCATGCATTCCTTCAACCATTTGGAAACCGTATCGGCTTCGTTTGCAGGAGCTTCTATTATTAGTTCGTCATGTACTTGAAGTATTAGTTTGGCTTTTGACTTATTTTGTTTTAATTTGTTATAAACACTTATCATGGCAATCTTAATTATATCGGCCGCACTACCTTGTATTGGAGCGTTCATGGCCACCCTCTCTCCGAAGCTTCTTATTTGCTTATTAGATGATTTTAGCTCATCTATATATCTGCGCCTTTTGAAAATTGTCTCCACATAACCGGTATCATAAGCCCCCTTTACAACATTTTTCATATATTCGGCGACTCCTTTATAATGTTCCAAATAATCATCTATATATCGTTTTGCTTCCTTTATCGATATATTAAGATCTTGTGATAGACTATACTCACCAATACCGTACACTATACCGAAATTAACCGCTTTCGCTCCGGATCTTTGTTCAAACGTAACCTCCTCGGGTTTTACACCGAACACCTTTGCCGCTGTCAATAAATGAATATCCATGTTGTTTTCAAAAGCGTCTTTCATAGTACCGTCGTTTGCGATATGAGCAAGAACGCGTAATTCTATTTGTGAATAATCGGCATCAATCAAAACTTGTCCTTCTCCCGCTGTGAACACTTGTCTTATTTTTCTGCCTTCCTCGCTTCTGACGGGTATATTCTGCAAATTAGGTTCTATACTGCTGATACGGCCGGTAACCGTTACATCCTGCTTAAATATACTGTGTATTCGTTGAGTTACAGGGTTCACCAAGTTATATAAAGCATCCACATATGTGCTTTTTAATTTCACCAATTGCCTGTATTCCAAAATAAAAACTATAATATCATGCTTGTTTTTGAGTTTTTCCAACACTTCCACATCTGTTGAATAACCGGTTTTTGTTTTTTTAACCGGCGGTAATTTTAACTCTTCAAATAAAACCCGGCCCAATTGTTTTGGTGAATTTATGTTAAAATCGTGTCCCGCTAAGTTATATATATCGTTTATAAGATTAACAATTCTTTTATCCAATTCAATACTGTATGTTTTTAAAGCTTGTTTGTCAACATAAAACCCTGTTCTTTCCATGAAAGCCAGAACTTCTATTAAAGGCATCTCAATTTCTTCATACAGTACCAATTGATTATTTGACTGTAATCCGTCCAATAATTTTTCCTTTAAAACCATAACCGCTTCAGCCTTATATGCAGTATTTACAGCCTCTTGTACGGTTTTATCTTCGGTTTGGCACTTGTCATAATTAATTTCGGAATTCAAATATTTTCTAACTAAATTTTCCAAAGAATAGTCTTTAGAAGACGGTTCCAGTATATATGCCGCTATCATAAGGTCAAATGATTTATTAATATTTAAATCAAAACCGTTCAATGCTAAAAAAAGCTGCTTTAAGTCATAAGTGTTAACTGTAATTCCTCCACTTATAATTTCATGCAACTTTTTTACCGCTTCATCATAATCTATGTTATTAAAATTAATATACAACGCTTCTTTTTTGGCATAAAGACAAATAAATTTAAACTTTATAAAGGGATGTTCCGTTTGATCGTATTCCGCATATATATTAAGTTCGCCGGCTTTTTCTAAAAATTTGTCCAGTTGTGTTATATCTTTTGCAATACTTACAGGACATTTAAAATCCAAACTTTCCTCACGTTCGATAACCGGTTTTTTTAAACCCAAACGTTCAGAAAGAGAATTGAACTCCAGATTTTGAAACAGCTCATATAATTTCTCATGGTTATAATCTTTTATTACCGCATCATCTAAAATGAAACCGTGATCGGTAGTGATATCAATTGCTGATAATTCATAACTTAGAAATGCGGCTTTTTTGTCTGTAATTAGCTTTTCTTTAATTGCTTTTGAGTTTATTTTATCAATGCAATCATATAAATTTTGTAATGATCCGTATTCGCATATTAGCTTTAAAGCCGTTTTTTCTCCTATTCCGGCAACCCCGGGTATATTGTCCGATTTATCTCCCATCAAAGCTTTGACATCAATCATTTGCTTTGGATTTATACAATATTTTTCAGTAAATGTTGTTAAGTCATATAATTCTACAGCCGTAGCACCCTGTCTTGTTACCGGCATCTTTATTGATACATTATCTGAAATTAATTGAAAAGAATCTCTGTCTCCGGTTAGTATAACAATCTCACCGGTGGTACTACTTACCCAATATGAAATGGATCCTATTAGGTCATCCGCTTCAAAACCGTCCTTTTCAACGGTATATATATTCATCGCCCATAAAACATCTTTTAAAACAGGCAGCTGCAATGCAAGTTCATCAGGCATTCCGGTTCGGTTCGCTTTATACAGATCATACTTTTCATGTCTGAAAGTCTTAGCTTTGCGATCGAAAGCCACACATATATGCGTAGGTTGCTCCTCATTAATATTTTTTAATAATATATTTAAAAATCCATAAACCGCATTGGTATATAGTCCTGTTGACGTTTTTAATATATTACCGGTATTTCCTAAACCATAAAAAGCACGATTAAAGATACTGTTCCCATCAAAGAGTAGTAAGTTCTTCATATATCCTCCGAATCTAAAACTGGCATCTTTTTAAATAAAACGGTCCGCTAAAGAAAACTGTAAACACTATGCCCTATATCTATGTGTTT
>CAZJOD010000127.1:0-10753 GCA_964547525.1 uncultured Clostridiaceae bacterium | reverse complement strand
TTGGGAGATATGAAATGAAAAAAAAGTTATTCTTGATAGCTTTGATAATGTCAAGCCTGTTTATGTCGATTTCTTGTGTAAATCAAACAGAAAAATCTATAGAACCGGATGTGTTTTTAATAAAAGAAGGGATCTTTTTAACTTGTAAAATGGATGAGTTGGCTGAAAGTAAAGAGTATATCTCTATTATGACACCTTCTGCAGGCATTGTTAAGATTGCTGAAAATATGGCTTTTGGAGATTATAGTATACCGGAAGATGCATATCTGATAAAATTACAGGATGACATTACAACAGGAGCAATAAGAGCCCTTTCAGGGGATTTAAATATCTCTGACAATGTTATGGAAATCATTCAGGCTAAGATGATAAACGGTTCTGTGTTTGCTAATATGATAAATGCAAGTTATGGGAGTGAAATGATTGCCGCTACAGCTATAACAACAACCGGTAAATCATATATCCAACCGAACGGATGGTCCGATAATATAATAGTTTTGTTGAAATATTCCGGCGAATTTTCCGGTATTATTTCATTTTCACGTTCAGGAGAGGGTGTTATCACCGGAGCGTCTGTTTTTGTTAAAAACGGAGATGTGGATATTTTAACACTATTAGGTGAGTATTTAGGTACTACGGACATTGAATATGTCCATTATTCAAAAGATCGTTTGCAGGACATACTCGTAAAATAATATACTTTATATATCGGAATACGGAGGAGCCAATATGTCGAAATATATTAGATTAAGCTCATTATCGATAAAAGGCGGAGTAAATTATTCAGGTAACCTAAAGGATAATTTGTCATCGGAAATCGACAGGATGATTGATAGTTGGGACAAAAAATTAAAATATGTCATGCCTAACAAACCTGACCTTATAGTATTGCCGGAGGAATGTGACATGTATCATAATTACCCGGCAACAAGAAGGCTTGAGTACTGTGATGTAAAAGGAAACAGGTTAAGAGATTTTTTTATGGAAAAAGCGAAATTAAATTCTTGCTATATTGCTTATTCAGCTTCCGTAAAAACACAGGATGGGACTTACAGGAATTCAACACAATTGATAGATAGAAACGGGAATATTGCCGGAATTTATAATAAAAATCATCCAACTGTAGGTGAAATTGAAGAGTGGAAAATATTACCCGGTAAAGACGCGAAAGTTATAAAATGTGATTTCGGTAAAGTCGCTTGTGCCATATGCTTTGACTTAAACTTCGATGCTATGTGGCAAAAATATAAAGCTCAAGAACCTGACATCGTAATTTTTTCATCTGCATATCATGGAGGTTTAATGCAAAATTACAGAGCGTACCAGCTTCGTTCTTATTTTGTAGGATCGATTATGGACTTGGAAAATACTATTATTAACCCTGTTGGTGATATTATTGCCAAGTCGACCAACTATTTCGGCTACATAACCCATGATATCAATTTAGACTATAAAGTAGTTCATTTGGCCTATAATCATAATAAAATTCTACAAGCCGTAAATAAATACGGGAGTAAATTTAAGATGTATGATCCCGGTTATTTGGGGGCCGTATTGTTAACTGGTGAAACCGATGAATTTACCATAGAAGACATAATTGATGAATTTAAAATAGAGTTGCTAGATGAATATTTTGACAGGTGCATTGACTTTCAAAAAGTTCATGTACAAAAAGGTAAAGAGGTATAGAATAAAAAAAGAAAAGAGAGGGGTAATACTACAAGATAATATACAAACATAATATTTTGAAGTTTCTCTATTTATATGTTGTGTATCTTATCATAGTAGGAAATGATAATGGATTATAAAAATTATATAAAAGATTATATCGATAAGGTAATACAGGTGTTGAATCTCATTGATAAAGATGCTGTAAATGATGTTCTCAAAGAAATAATAAATGCTTATGAACGTGAAGGAATCATATATATTTTCGGTAACGGGGGAAGTGCGGCTACCGCTTCTCACTTTGCTAACGATTTCAATAAAGGAATATCGGAATATACTGATAAGAAATTCAAGTTCTTATGTCTAAACGATAATATTCCTACGCTTACGGCTATAGCAAATGATATAGGGTATGAAGAGATATATTCTTTTCAGTTACGTGGCAGACTCGAAAAAGACGATCTTGTAATCGGTATAAGTGGAAGTGGTAACAGCAAGAATGTGATTAACGCATTGCAATATGCAAATGAAAACGGTATACGCACAATAGGTATAACAGGGTATGACGGTGGTAGAGTTTCCCGAATGGTCGATGTATCGTTGAATGTTCCGATAAATAATATGCAGATAACCGAAGACATCCATATGATATTCGATCATTTGATTATGACGGTTTTATATCAAGTATGGGGTATTGTGGGACATTAATGACAATAAAATAAAAAATAGGAATGGATGATTTTATGTATATAGGTGCTATCGATATCGGAGGAACAAAAACGATTGTCGGTATTGTCAATGAATCGGGCAAGATATTGTATAAAGAACAATTCAAGACTAACATAAACGATCGGGAGCTACATTTTAAAACTTGTAGCGAGATGTTATTTTATTGTTTGTCTACTCTGGATTTATCAGTGCTGCAACTGGTCGGGATAGGTATCAATATGCCCGGAATGGTAGATAATAAAAAAGGAATATTAATTAAAGCACCCTATGCCGGTTGGGCCGGCACCGAAGTTCGTTCGTATTTTCAAGAAGCGACAGGAGTTAAAAATGTTTATGTCGAAAATGATGTAAACTCCTGTGCCATAGGAGAATTGCATTTCGGATATGGAAAAACATACAAGAATTACTTGTGGATGACCGTTTCGACCGGAATAGGAGGAGCGATTATAAATGAGGGTAAGCTTTTAAGGGGTGGATGGAATTGTGCCGGGGAGTTTGGACATCTAAAGGTGGAGTATGAACGACCTTTTCTATGCCCTTGCGGTGGATGGGGTTGCCTGGAAGCACACGGATCGGGTACTGCGATAACGAAGATGGTGAAACAAGAAATCGCAAAGAATCCGGAATTTTCTAAATTATTTGAATCTGTTAATTTATCAACCGATGCCGTAGGTTGTGCGATACTTGCACGAGAAGGTAATGAAACGGCTTGCTCGATATATAAAAAGGCCGCCATATGGATTGGTCGTGGAATAAGCTATTGTGTAAACATTTTGAATCCCGATGCGGTAATCATAGGCGGAGGTGTTGCGTCTTCGTTGGACTTAATGATTGACCATATTCGTCAAACCATTGAAACCAACGTTATTTCGACGTTACTGGGATTTGAAATAAAAACCACTATGTTAGGATATGAAGCTGCGCTTCTAGGTGCGGCTTCATTAATATTGGAAAAATAAAAAATATGTTTATTTTTAATGAATCCGGAAAGTATGCTGTTGTCATATGAAAGAAAAGCTGATAATAGTCGGATATGGTTGCGACTGTTTATAACAAAGACCATATTTAAAATAAAAATTTTCCAAAAGATAATCTATATTAATGACTGAACGAGATAAAGTATAAAAACAAAAGAAAAGTTAATAATCGAGAACTTTAATATATATACTCGGGCATTACCCGGATTATGTTTTTTGTATTCACCAAAGGTAATCAAGCTGGCAAGGGATGCAATCAATGTACCGCATCCTCCTATGTTAACAGCCGGTAGCAAGGATTGATAATTACTTGTAAAGTGTGATAACAGCACGGCACTAGGTACATTACTTATGACTTGACAAGATAAAATACCAAAAAGTAATGTATTAATCGGAAGAACCTGCGAGAAAAATATACTTACAGAAGGTATTCTAGCTACATTTCCACTGAAAACAAAGAATGCGCAGAATGTAGCAAGTAACGGGTAGTTAACTTCTTTAATGGACTTTTTATCAAGAATCAAAAGAGCAAATGTAATAAAAATAGTTCCAATAAGGTAAGGAATAATTCTAAAAACCAGTAAAATACTACCTATAAATAGTATGGAGTATATCATGGTTCGTGTTCTGTCTAGTGTATAAAGGTTATCTTTTTTCAAAGTTAGGGGTATTGGCTTTACAAAGAAACATATGATGAATATTAATAAAATTGATGTTATAAAGGCAGGAAACATTATCTTTATAAATTCCAGGGTATTGATATTGTAGTATGCAAATAAAAATAAGTTTTGTGGATTGCCAAAAGGAGTAACCATTCCTCCCAAATTAGCTGCAATATTTTGCATGATAAATGTAAACGCCATGGCTTGTTTGTTATCAGTGCTATTTAATACAAAGAAACCCAAAGGCAAAAATGTCAATAAAGCCATGTCATTGGCAAGTAACATAGAACCTATAAAAGTAATTATCACCAGTCCTAAGATTGCATTTCGTATATTATGGAGTTTCAGGACAATGTTTTTACTAATTATCTCAAATACATGTATATGAGATAAAGCGGCAACTACTGCCAAAGTACAGTACAAGGTCGCTAAGGTAGCCCAATTAATATAGTCAAGGTAGCTTGCATCTATAGGAATGAAGATACAGGTAATTAGCATAGCGATGATAGCTATAACAAGCACCGGTTGCTTTTTGGAAAAACGGATAATATGAAAAATAATGTCTGACGGAACAAACCGGTTTCTTTTGCTTTGGGTTAGATCAATAACGGCTATTTTTTTATGTTCGGTTTTTAGATGGTTTTTCATATGTACCTACTTCTTTATCTAATATATGTATACAGATTAAGATTGTACTCGGTTATATGAAAAAAGCAATTGTTTTTGAAAAAAATATTCTATAGCTATTAGTTAGAATTTTAATTATTCTTAATAGAACTTGTGTTAAGATAAGAGTATGATAAAGATAAAAAAGATGTTACCTTATTTAATCATAATAATGGCGGTTTTTTATATATTACCCGCTTTTGGGAAAGATACCGGAAGTTTTATGTTGATATTGTTAATTATTACACCCATTCTTTGCTTCATTGTATCTTTACTATATGGTGCCGGAAGAGGATTTGATTTATTTTATTCGCTTATAATAGCTCTCCTTTTTGTTCCGGCTATTTTCATTTATTATAATGGATCCGCATGGATTTATATTGTTATTTACACTGTAATTACCTTGGCTGGATGTGTGCTCGGTAGTTTTGTTTATAATAAAAAAAGTGAAAAATAAATGTCTTTAACATAAATCTGAATAGATAAATAATATTGACATAAAAGTCCGGGATGAAAACAGGGATCGTTTTATCTTGTTAATATACTACTTGCAATTTGATGCTGCTACCTGTATTATAACTTTGCGACGATAATATCGACAAAGACAAAAGATTGAAAAAAATTGTCCAGATGAGGTTATTATGAAAAAAACTGTATATACAATTTTAATAATTTGTCTTCTTGTAGGACTTTCACTTATAATATTAGATAATATACACAAGGATCAATTTAATGTTCCTTCAAGGTTTAATAAATTAATTATTGATTTAAACGAGAAAACCCGAACAGATGAACTGATTTTCGAAAGTGAACTTAAAGTTCCGGCTGTTGTTGAATTTTTTATTCAATCGGATGCCGTAGGAGAAAAGATTGTTAAAGTAGTAAGTGAATCGAAAATATTAGGATTAAAAAGTCACGAAAGAATCTTGAGGGTAGGACAATATACAGGAAATGCATCCACATCATCTACTTTTATTATGGATGCAGGTAAGTATTCCGTATATTTAACAGGTGATAAAACAGATGGTAAGATTGCTATAGGTTATCAGGAAACAAAAAAAGACAGATCTGAATTTGAAAGACTTTTAAAAATTCATAACGGTGATTTAAACAATCCGCCAAATGGTTATGAAAAAATATATTCAGTTGATCTTACAGGACGAATCAGTAAAGATGAAACAATATATACACTTACAATTGATAAAACCAAGGATATCGGTTTGTCAGTTTATATATCGTCAGAAAAGGGAAATGTATCTGTTGATTTGATTGGTAATTCATCAAGTTTTATCGGTTTGGTTCATCCTACACATAACAGGATAGTTGATCAGCTACAAACAACATTATCTGCCGGAGAGTACCGGATTATACTGACCTGTGATAGTGCCGACGGGCAGTTATATATATTTTTAAAGCAATAGATTAACAGGAGGATCTTATGATTAGACGGCAGTCTCCCACTATAAACCAGGCGAATATGTTATTTTTTATAATAGTGGTTGTAACACTTGCCGGAAGTGCGATTTTACAGCCGAAACTAGGTCTGGGAACAAATTTGTGGATAAATGAATTTGTATATATTCTTTTCCCCCCGCTTTTGCTGGCAAAAATTAACGGATGGTCTGTAGAGGATGTTTATAGATTAAGAAAAACATCCGGGAAAAATAAAATAATCAGTGTTCTATCAGGTTTGAGCTTGTGGTTTTTTGTATTCTATATCTCAAAAATCCTCCGTATTTTATTAGATAATAAAATTGGTGTTTTTATTAATGCAGACCTATACAATCCTTCAATTTATCAAAATTTTCTACTTATTATTGGTATGATTGTTCTTGCACCGATTTGCGAAGAAATCTTATTCAGAGGATATATACAGAAAGCATATGAAGGTTACAATAAAAGATTTGGATTTGTTATAACCGGCATTATTTTTGGATCTTACCATATTCTAAACGGGATCAGTGAGGTTATTCCCGCATGTCTCCTTGGCCTGGGTATGGGTTACCTGGTGTATAAAACAAACTCGATTGCAACTTCCATGCTTTTCCATGCCGCTGCAAACTTTGCTGCTGTTGTTATGGGGGGAACGCTTGAATTGGCTACTCCGGGCGTGATTCCTTTGTGGCTACATATTATTGCTTTTGTAGGTCTGTTTTTATCTGTGATCTTAATAAAAAGTCTTTTATGTAATGACCGGTCTAAAGAGTGTGAAGATGAAGTAAATAAAGAAAATAAATTGTCTAAAACAGGTGTTATTTTCTTAGTTCTATCTGCTATATTTTTTATTGCAGTAGGTGTTTCCGAGATTTTAGTTAGATTGGGTGTTATAAGCGTATAACCAAAACTTGTAAATATCACAATAGTATAATGGTGTTAACAGATTAACCATAATGTTTAAAGACATAATGCTTTAATGTATAATTTGAAGTATAAAATATAGTCACTGTGACGGTGTCCGTTGTATAATGTACTATGTAAATATAGAATGTATAGTATGATCTATTGTAAGGGGGCTTATTGATTTATGAGATCAAAAAATACTTTGGGATTTTTATGCATTATGATACTATCAATGACCCTATGGGGAGGAAGTTGGGTTTCAGCTAAATTAGTCACAGATGCGTACTCTCCACAGATTATTATATTCTGGCGTTTTTTATTCACAACCTTATCTCTTGCACCTGTATTACCTATCACATCATCTCCTTTTAAAACCGATATAAAAGCTATGTTTTACTCTGCTGCAGGGGCACTACTGCTTGTTATATATAATTTCCTGTTTTTTACCGGACTTAGGGTGGGATTGGCAGGAGCAGGCGGAGTACTTGTTACAACAACCAACCCTCTTTTTACATTCCTGATCTTGTCAGTTTTTTTGAAAACCAAATTAAAGATTAATGAATTCATAGGTATTTTTCTCGGGTTATTGGGAGGCTTAACAATAATAGGAGTATGGAATGCAGACCCCCAAATAATATTTCAGAAAGGGAATATTTTATTTTTAATCGCTTCGTTTGTATGGGCACTTTTAACTATTACAAGCCGCAAGGGAATAAGCATCGGTACACCATATATGACCTACAGCTTTTATCTTTATCTTTTCTGTACTTTGTTTTCTTTCCCGTTTGCGCTGAAACATAATATATTGAAACCGTTGGATGCAGGTATTTCTTTTTGGATGAACATCATATTTTTATCAACGATTGTTACAGCTTTCGCCACAACTACATATTTTTATGCTTCTAATCGACTGGGGAGTGGAAAAGCGAGTTCATTTATATTTCTTGTACCTTTAAGTGCCATGCTGTTAAGCTGGCTGATATTAAACGAACAACCCGCAATATCCACCATAATCGGTGGGGTAATGGCATTATCAGCCGTATATATGATTAACATAAAAACCTCAAAATTGAATAAATGATTACTCTTTGTGGAAAATTTTAATAATGTAATACACAGTCTGCATATATTTGTTAATGTACGGTACTGTGGATTATTTCAATTAAAATGATTTGAGATCTGTATTTTTAGTTCCGGTAGAAATATTGTAAATAGTATTTAGCGGTAAATTGAAAAATAATATTTATTTTATGTATAATAATTTTAATAAGTATCGTGATATTGACATCAAAAAATATGGAGGAAATATAATGACAGAAAATCAATCGGCACGAAAAGTTGTTTTTATTATGACAGACACGCAACGTAAGGATATGGTGGGCTGTTATGGCAATAAAGATATGAAAACACCTCATTTAGATAAATTGGCTTCGGAGGGTATGCGTTTTGACCGGGCATATACCACTCAACCGGTATGTGGTCCGGCTCGCTCTGCTATTTTTACAGGAACATATCCTCATTCTAACGGAATGATTGCAAATTCAATGCCACTAGGTGCAAATGTGAAAACAATCGGACAACGTTTGACCGATAACGGAATCCGTACGGCATATATAGGAAAATGGCATCTGGATGGAGGAGATTATTTCGGATTAGGTCGTTGCCCGGACGGATGGGATCCTAAGTATTGGTATGATATGAGAAATTATTTAGAAGAATTAACAGACGAAGAACGTCGTAGATCAAGGATCACAAAAATTATGGATGAATGGGATGTGCCTCAGGATTTTACATATGGATATAAGTGTTCCAATCGGGCTATCGATTTTTTATCTAATTATGGGAATGACGAATTTTTCTTGGTTGTATCATATGATGAACCTCATGATCCGTTTCTTTGCCCGAAACCTTATTCTACAATGTATAAAGACTATGAATTCCCCAAAAGTAAAAATGTACGGGACACTTTAGAAGATAAACCGGATCATCAGAAAGCATGGGCCGGTAGTGCACGATTTACCGATCGAGAAGGATTGAAAATTAAACGTCAATACTTTTTCGGATGTAATTCTTATGTTGATTACGAAATTGGTAGAGTATTGCAAGCCGTCGAGAAATATGCACCGGATGCATTGATAATATATACATCGGATCATGGTGATATGCTATGCTCTCATTGTTTAGAAGGTAAAGGCCCTGTCGCTTACAATGAGATTACTAATATACCCATGATAATAAAACAGTCCAAAGTGGTCAAAGCCGGGTCGGTTTGTGCTAAACCGGTATCTCATATAGGTATTACACCTACTATTTTAGACTACTTTGGTATTCCGGTGCCCAAATTGATTGAAGGGAAAAGCTTCATTCCTATATTGTACAATACGGATACCGATAAAACCGATGATGTATTTATAGAATTTAATCGATATGAAATCGACCATGACGGGTTTGGGGGATATCAACCGTTACGTGCCGTTTATGACGGACGATATAAACTGGTAATCAACTTAATGGTATCGGATGAACTATACGACCTGGAAAAAGATCCGGATGAAATGGTTAACTTGATCAATGAAAGTGAATATACGGATATTAGAAACCGGTTACATGACAAAATTTTGGATTTCATGAACCGAACTCGTGACCCGTTTAGAGGATATTATTGGGAAAGGCGTCAATGGAGGTCAGATGCTGCAAGTGCAACGTGGGATTATACAGGCATGACACGACAACGTGAAAACGAAGAATATGAACCTCGACAGATGGAGTATCGAACCGGTCTGATGATGACTGACGCAGTACGGAAAAGGTAGATCATTAATAATAATAAAACAGCTCTTTTTGCGGTGAAATAATTATTCAATGATAATTAAGCTGTATTAGTTATAAATTTATTAATATTCAGGGGGTATTTACGATGTATATATATGTGTTGGTACAGGATAAAGACAGTTATTATAGGGATGGTGCAGGTGGTGGCAAAATAAAAGCTCGCCTTGAACAAGCATCCGGTGAGCGTTGCTTGGTGGTCCCATATGAGGAATTCAATATGGAAACTGTTAAAGAGTTAAACCCAAGAGCTATTACTATGAGCGGATTTGGAAATCACTTTCAAACTTACTCGATCGAATCTTTTTACGGAATGTATGATGTTTTACACCAAGTGGAAATACCTGTTATTTGCTTTTGTGGTAGCCACCAACTACTCGGATTTTCATATAATCTTGATTTTCACAATACACCCCGGCTTGAAGACGAGCCAATGAGATTATTAGACCCACAGGAAGATTTACCAAGACGGGCAAGGAATAATCCGAAATACGATATGTCCCGTTATTATGTTGCCGATGGTTTTTTTCCAATTAAAAAAGTGAAAGACGACCCTCTTTTTGAAGGCCTGTCTGATAATATGATTATGAGGTGTTCCCATTATTGTGAAGTTAAAAAACTACCGTATAATTTTGAAATATTAGCCCGCAGTGGACATTGCCGTATAGAAGCTATGAAGCATAAAACTAAAATCATATATGGAACTCAATTCCATCCGGAAGCTTACGATGAACCGTATTATGACGGCAAAACCTTGTTGGAGAATTTCTCAAAGATAGTCTGCCGTTTTTGGGATACTCGTTATTAAAATTCTTAATAACCGGGGTGGAATCCATATCCACCTCCGGATCTATTATGTCCTTTGTTGGTGTAAAAAAATAC
>CAZJOD010000126.1:0-10771 GCA_964547525.1 uncultured Clostridiaceae bacterium | reverse complement strand
GAATTGCCGGTGACACATATGGATATAATGCCTACTGTCCTTGATATCGCGGGAATAGATATACCGGAATGTGTGGAAGGACTTTCGTTCAAACCTGCTCTAAAAGGAGAAAACACTAATTGGAGACCATTTGTACACGGTGAGCATTCCCATATGTACGCAGGTGAAGGATGGCAGTATATTGTTGACGGAAAAGAAAAATATTGCTGGGAGACTGTATCCGGCACGGAAATGTTTTTTGATTTGGTGAAAGACCCCATGGAATTGCATAATGCGGTTAATGATGAAGAATATGCTTCTCGTGTTAAACTGTGGAGAAAGAGAATGGCTGTAGAATTGGCCAAAAGACCGGAAGACGGCTTGTCAGACGGTGAAAATCTAATACCTGGAAAAGCATTGCCGGCAGTTAGGTTCCTGAAGAAATAACAGGTTATAAGATCATTAATATATAAACTCGGTCTGTGAATAAATTTTTAATATTTTTTATAGAGATTTATTTAGTTTTAAACTTGTGTTAGAATATTTACTTAATTACCTTTATTACGGATAAAGGGTTTTTTCGGTTATAAAGCTTTATTACCGAAAAAATCCCACACCGGTTTATTACACTTTATTAAGAATTATTTGTAAGGGAAAACAAAAATGAAAGAACTATTTAGCTTTTTACCGGCGGAATTGGCTGTATTATTTACCGCCGTGTTACCTGTTATTGAGTTGCGGGGAGCAATTCCTGTTGGAATGTCTTTAGGGTTGTCTCCACTTTATGCAACCGCTTTATCATTTATTGGCAGTATGTTTCCTGTTCCGTTTATTTTACTTGCTATAAATCCGATATTTGATTACCTGAAGACCACTAAATTATTCAGCGGATTGGTTGAAAGACTGACACATCGCTCGCTAACTAAAAATGCCGCTAAAGTTCAAAAATATGGTGCATGGGGATTAATATTATTCGTTGCCATACCACTACCCGGCACAGGTGTTTGGAGCGGCTGCCTTGCGGCCGCACTATTGGGAATACGCTTTAAAAGAGCATTCTTTTCAGTACTATTGGGGAATCTTATTGCCGCTATAGCTGTGGTAACATTAAGCAACGGAGTCGGCTTGTTAATTAGAGGCTGATAATAGTAAAAATTTTTTATTAGAATTTATTAAAGATTTCACTGCAATTAAATAAAGATTTCGCAGTATCTACATTAATATGTTACTATATACTCAATATAAAAACAGTTACTAATTAAGAAGAGATAAATCGGCCGATAAAACGGTCGATTTTATTATTATGGCTATGTTTGTTTTATGCTTTATGTTAAACTAAATGTAATAAAAAGGACAAAAAGGTATGAAAAATAGATCTTATATAAACAAAAACAATAAAATAAAACAATCTTTGGTTTTAGGACGTTTATGGGTGGTTGGTGCTATTTTTTTTCAAATCGCCTTTTTAGGTATACTGTTTATTGGGTTTAGTAACTCTTACGCGCTGGTGTATGTGATTAACATAATTCTGGTATTTTCAGCGGTATTGTTTGTTTTAAACAGTAATATTAATCCTTCTTATAAAATCGCATGGATCATACCGATTATGGCATTTCCCATATTCGGAGGTATCACTTATTTTTTATTCGGTAGAAATAAGATAAATAAAAAAATAAGCAAAGACATGCTTTACCATGAGAGACAAGGCAGAAAATATCTTCGTGAACAATTAAAAACATCTCAGGATGTTCTTAATAAAGAGATGTTTGAGCAAATGGCGGATGCGGCCGTCCAATCTAAATATATTTCCACTTATGCGGGATATCCCGCTTATAAAGATTGCATAAGCGAGTATCTGCCTATAGGTGAGGATAAATTCAAAAGGCTGGCCGAGGAATTGGAGAAGGCTGAACACTATATATTTATGGAGTATTTTATTATAGAAGAAGGTATAATGTGGAACAAAATACTTGATATTTTGCAAACAAAAGTTAAAGAAGGTGTAGATGTTAGAATTATCTATGATGATTTTGGTTGTTTTTTTACTTTGCCTTTTAAATATAACAGGACACTGGAAAATATGGGGATTAAATGCTGTGTCTTTAATCCTTTGTCTCCCGTTTTATCATTTAAGTTTGATAACAGAGACCACAGGAAAATTACTGTTATAGACGGGTATACCGGCTTTACCGGTGGTGTCAATTTAGCTGACGAATATATAAACGAATATGAAAAGTTCGGTCATTGGAAGGATTCCGCCATACTGATAAAGGGTGAAGCTGTTAAGAATATGACAGCTATGTTTTTATCCATGTGGAATTACTTAAAAGGTACGGATGAAAGTGTACAAAAGTTTTATTTCATGAATATTGAACCGGAATATGATTCAGTCAACAATAAAGGATATATACAACCTTTTGCCGACAGCCCTTTAGATACCGAGCCTGTAGGTGAGACCGTATATTTGAATCTTATATATAAAGCAAAAAAGACTGTATATATAACAACACCATATTTAATTATTGCCAATGAAATGGTCACGGCATTATGTTCTGCGGCAAAAGGAGGTGTAGATGTCAGGATAATTACTCCATACAAATGGGATAAAAAACTTGTTCATTTGGTAACGCAAACATACTACAAAGTTTTTTTAGAAAGCGGTGTAAAAATTTACGAATATACTCCCGGTTTTATGCATGCGAAAACTTTTGTTGTAGATGATATATTCGGTGTGGTAGGAACTATAAATATGGATTATCGAAGTCTTTTTTTACATTTTGAAAATGCGGTATGGCTTTATGGTACAGATAGTATTTGTCAGATTAAAGAAGACTTTTTAAAAACCTTGAAAGTGTGTAAACAGATAACCTCGGAACAGATCAAATCCTTAAGATGGTATAAAAAAATATCAGGATATATTCTGAAAATTTTTTCACCTTTTATGTAAGAAAAGTGCATTTCAATAATTTGGATACTCCTTTATTAATCTTGACAATAAATTATTTGAATATTATTATTGGAATTAGTCATTTAATATAGATTTTATTTTATAGTAACAACTCACTTACTGTGAACGGGCGTTGTTATTAATCGGGTTTGGATTTTTAATGTCGTGGCATAGGGTACTAAGGTTCAATATATGTTGGTTTTTTGCAGTGAAAAAATTAATTTATTTTGAAAGATATCAAGGCTGAAAATATATGTGCTATACTACATAAGACACAATTTAATCGGTTGGACCGGAATAAAAATACAGCTGTTGTAAGGAAGTTTTAAAATGGAGAATCAAAAAAGAATTTACATGTCTTCTCCTCATATGAGTGAAGAAGGTTATGAAATGCAATATATAAAAGAAGCATTCGATACAAACTGGATAGCACCGTTAGGTAAAAATGTAGATGAATTTGAGAAAGAAATAGCGGTAAAAGTCGGAATTGAAAATGCAGTTGCGTTAAATTCCGGAACAGCGGCTATACATATGGTATTAAAAGCTGTCGGTGTAGGTGCAGGTGATATTGTTTTTTGCCCCGGATTAACTTTTTCAGCAACGGTTAACCCAATTATTTATCAAAACGCAAAACCGGTGTTTATAGATAGCGATTTGGAAACATGGAATATGTGTCCGGCCGCATTGGAAGCCGCCTTTAAAAAGTATACTCCGAAAGCTGTTATTGTTGTACACTTATACGGATTATCTACGAACATGGACATACCTGTTCAAATGTGTAAAAAGTATAATGTAACACTGATAGAAGATGCCGCGGAGAGTTTGGGAACGCTTTATAAAGGAAAATATACCGGGACCATCGGGGATTACGGGATATACAGTTTCAATGGTAACAAGATAATAACAACATCCGGAGGAGGGATGCTTGTTAGCAACAATAAAGAAAAAATAGAGAAAGTAAAGTTTTGGTCAACTCAAAGTAGAGATCAAGCTCCTTATTATCAGCATAGCGAATTAGGCTATAACTACAGAATGAGTAATGTAATCGCCGGAATCGGACGGGGGCAGCTAAAAGTATTAGATAAAAGAATAGAAAAGAAAAAATATATTTTTGAGTTTTATAAAGAAAGATTTAAAGGCCTGGAGGGGCTACAAATGATGCCGGTCAACGACTGGAATCAACCGAATTATTGGTTGAGCTGTATCTCATTGACGGGTAGCGTAAGGCCTTGTGAAGTTATTAGTGCATTGGAAAATCAAAATATTGAAGCCAGACGCGTTTGGAAACCTATGCATATGCAGCCGTATTTCGAGAATTATGAATTCTTCGGTGAAGGTGTGTCTGAAAAAATATTTGATAACGGGGTTTGTCTTCCAAGTGATACAAAAATGACCGATGATGATTTAATTAGGATTACCGATATAGTCAGGGGGGTATGGCATGTATGAAAAATATATAAAAAGAATATTCGATTTAGTAGTATCAACAGCGGCAATAATTATTCTATCTCCTGTTCTGGCTGTTTTAGCTGTAATGGTAAGATTTAAACTGGGCACACCTGTTTTGTTTAAACAAAAACGTCCGGGATTAAAGGGAAAAATATTCACTTTATATAAATTTAGAACTATGACTGATGAAAAAGATAAAAACGGCAATTTATTATCTGATGAAATCAGATTGACAAAATTTGGGCAATTGTTAAGAGCTATGAGTTTGGACGAGTTACCCGAATTGTTTAACATATTAAAAGGGGATATGAGTCTGGTGGGTCCGAGACCTTTGTTGATTCAATATTTACCTCTTTATGATGAAAATCAAAGCAGAAGGCATGATGTAAGACCCGGATTGACAGGTTTAGCCCAAATAAGCGGTAGAAACGCGGTAAGCTGGGAAGAAAGATTTCTATTTGATGTTACATATGTAGATAATGTATCGTTTTTAAGTGATATAAAAATAATAATGACCACTGTAGTAAAAGTATTTAAAAAGGAAGGTATTAGTTCTGAAACCGCTGTTACAATGGAACCTTTTACAGGTAATCTTGAAAAAAAGCGGGCATAGAATATATAAAACTGATGACGATGAAAAATAATCTGATAATTATTGGTGCCGGAGGGCAGGGTAAAGTTTGTGCCGATATAGCACTTAGAATCGGTAATTGGCAGCATGTTTTCTTTCTTGACGACAATACCTGTATAACATCGTCAATGGGAATTAAAGTTATAGGAACAACAGCGGAGATTCCCGAACTTATCGGGTCAAATGACTTTTTTGTAGGTATCGGTGACAACCTGATAAGAGAAAATATTTATAAGCAATTACAAAGGCTGGGAGTAAGTGTTCCCGTATTGATTCATCCAAAAGCGGTTATCGGAAGTATGGTGGAAATCGGTTCGGGATCGGTTGTTATGGCCGGAGCTATAGTAAACTGCTGTAGTAAAATAGGTGTGGGTTGTATAATAAACACCGGGTCGACGGTAGATCATGACAATATAATCGAAGACTTTGTGCACATATCACCCGGTGTGCATACGGCGGGAGTGGTAAAAATAGGTGAAAGGTGTGTTATAGGTATCGGAGCATCTGTTTCTAATGGTATTACTATTGCTAAGAACTGCATTGTAGGAGCAGGAGCGGTAGTAGTAAAAAGCTTGACCGATGCCGGAACCTATATTGGTGTACCCGCAAAAAAAATGCAGTAGAATAAATAATGCTTTAAAGTTTATTTAGTAATATATGTCAGGAGGAATTAATGATGATTAATATACCCAGACCGGAATACCCCAGACCGGACTTTGAAAGAAATCAATGGTTGAATTTAAACGGAGCTTGGGAATTTGAATTTGATGATGAAAATATAGGCGAAAAGCAAAATTGGTACAAAAATAAGGATTTTTCAAAAACTATAACAGTACCTTTTTGTTACCAGAGTAAGCTCAGTGGAATCAATGACAGTGGATTGCATGAAGTAATGTGGTACAAGAGGGGCTTTGTTTTATCTAAAGAAATGATAGGTAAAAGAATATTGTTACAGTTCGGAGCTGTGGACTATGAAGCCAAGGTATGGGTTAACGGTGAATTTGTGTGTTCACATAAAGGTGGTTATGTACCGTTTAAAACTGATGTCACAAGATTCTTAGCTTCCGGGGAAAATACCGTGGTGGTTAGAGTGGAAGACCGTTATGATTGTACTCAACCGAGAGGTAAGCAGTATTGGAAACAAAAACCCGATAGATGCTGGTATACCGCCACATCCGGTATATGGCAAACAGTATGGCTGGAAGCTGTGGGAGATATATATTTCGATCAAATTTTAATTACACCGGATATTGACCGTAAAGATGTAAAATTGGAAATTCACCTTGACAGTTTTCCTTATGAAACCGGTCTACAGGTGGATGTAAGTTTTAAAGGAAAAATGATCAATAGTATAAGCAGCCTAATAAAGAGTAGGGTTTCCTCTATAACATTGGATATTAGAGAAGAAGACAATATAGATGAAATACATTATTGGACGCCTGACAGACCTAATCTTTACGATATAAAAATAAAACTTTCCAAGGACGGGGTTTTATCAGATGAAATTACAAGTTATTTCGGCATGAGAAAAATATCGGTAATAGACGATAGAATATTACTTAACAATAGGGTTTGTTATCAAAAGTTGATTTTAGATCAGGGATATTGGGAAGAAAGTTTATTAACACCACCGAGTGATGAACATATACGTAAAGATATTGAATTAACTAAACAATTAGGATTTAACGGAGCTAGAAAACATCAGAAAATTGAAGATCCCAGATACTATTATTGGGCCGACCGTTTAGGACTTTTGGTATGGGGTGAAATGCCCTCTGCATATGAATTTAATACAGAAGAAATTGAGAATGTCACAAAAGAATGGATTGATTTTATAAAAAGAGACTACAATCATCCTTGTATTATTACATGGGTGCCGTTCAACGAATCATGGGGAGTAAGGAATATATATTCCGATAAAAGACAGCAAAACTTTGTTAAAACATTGTATTATTTAACTAAAGCTTTAGACGGTACTCGGTTAATCAGTTCGAATGACGGATGGGAGCAAGTACAGACTGATATATGCGCTGTTCATGACTATATGGCGTCAGGAGATAAATTTTTACCGAAATATGCTGACAAAGAAAAGATTCTCAATAATGCGGCCACAAATAGAATGCTTTTTAGTGAGGGAAACCGTTATGAAGGTCAACCTGTTATGATAACCGAGTACGGTGGAATAGCGTTTGAAACCGAAGACAGGTCAAGTTGGGGTTATAACGGCATGGTAAAAACCGAAGTGGAATTCCTGAAAAGGTACAAAAATATAACCGAAGCAATTCGTAATACACCATATGTGGTCGGTTATTGTTATACACAGCTGACTGATGTATTCCAAGAGGTAAACGGGTTATTAACAATGGAAAGAAAGTTTAAAATTAACCCGGATGAAGTAAAAAAAATAAATAGTTAGGTTAGACTGTGCTAATTATTTTACATTGAAATTATAGCAATCGATAATAAAACCGATTTTTATAGAAAAATCATAGCGTGAGAAAAAGGTTGTATAGCTTTCGGCATTGCAACCTTTTTAATATTTATGAAAAATGAATGATAATTTATACACATTCAAATTTAATAATTGACACTGTATAATGTTGATACAAGTCATATAAGTAGATATAGAGAAATAAATAGAAAAATATGTTTTATATGTTGTAATTATAATGTAAAATATTATATAATATTATCATGGCTGAAAGTAGGAGTGTGGTGGTTATGAAAAAAATAGTAGTATTTATGTTGGTACTGGCGATATTATTTGTATCTACAGGAAGCGTTTTCGCCATTTCGGTTCCCGGATCCGTATACGATGACCAAAGCGGAGGCGGTGGAATGGGGCAAAAAAAATTGCCTTCTCAAATTACAATGGAATTGAATGCTTTAGGAGTTAAGGATGTTACTGTGGAACACTGGGCTTCAGGATCAATAACAGCTTTATTGCAGGCAGGTTTGATGAAGCTGGATAAAGACGGTAACTTTAATCCTGATACTACCTTAAAAGCAGGTGAAGGTGTTGCAGTTTTTGTTAAAGTGTTAGGTATTGCTTCTACAAATGATTCGATTGAAGAAGCTTTTAATAAAGCAAAAAATGCCGGGCTGGTTGAACCCGGAATGACAATGGATCAAGATATGAAGAGAATAAGTGTAGCAAGACTTATTGCAAAAGCTTTAAAGATTCAATCCAATTCAATATTTAACAGAGCTCAATTTCCTTTTATAGATTTTGATAAGTTTAATGCACAAGATAGAGGCATTGTAAAGGCATTGAATGATAGAGGCATTTTTGTGGGATATAACGAACCGGGAGGAAAATTTAGTTTTCGTCCGGATAATATCTTAACCAAGGCCGAAATTGCTGTTCTTGTAGACCGTTTATTAGGGAATGTGTTTTAACAGCATATACATAGATATATTATCCGGGTAAGGGTTGTAAAAGGATAAAAGAATATAATTAATTGATCAAAGCCCGCATATTTATGGTTTTTACAGTTTTGAAACACAGTATTTCCGGTTATTACCTTTAATTAGTGATATAACCGGACAAAGGAACAAAAAAATACTTCAAGACTATTTAAAACTATGAAGCCGGGCTTTTTGTTACGCATAATAAAATAAATAAATTTGCGGGGTTGGGGCATGAAATACATTTTATTTTCAGTAATAATATTCAAATTTGTTCTGTTATCCACTTTGCATAAAAATGCAGTTATACGGAGGCAGATATGAAAAAACTTATTATCTTCCTTATTATTTTGACTGTTGCCGTGGGTCCTTTGTTTAAAGGTTTATTCTTCCCCTATGAAATGTATTTGTCATTTATTGTACTATCAATTTTATGTGCGGCTTATATTGTGACAAAACTTGTCCAAAAGGATGAATTTGTAATTAAAGAACGTTGCATTTATTTGTGCTTGATTTTATTATTTGCTTATTTATTTTCTTTTGTAAAAGCGATAAATATAAGAGGAAATATAGAGGCTATAATACAGTTTATTGTATATTTTCTAGTGTTTTATATAGTATTTGATTATTTTCGAACGAATAAAGAAAAAATACCCCCTTTATATTATGTGCCTTTGGCAGGTATAGGTTTCTTATCTTCAATAGTAGGACTTGTAGGATATACGGGAGTGTTTCCGGAACTTGAAGACACTGTAAACTGGGGTAGAATAGGATCTACACTTCAGTATGCTAATACCGCGGCCATATATTATCTGATATTAATAGTTTTTATCATATCTTTGATAATTAATAACCGCAATATTATTTTTAAAGCTCTTTTAGCCGGTGCAGGTAATATAATGTTCATGACATTGTTTTTCACCAGTTCAAGAGGTGTTTTTTTGGTTGTCCCTGTAATTGTTTTTTTGATTCTTATATTTGCAATGCCTAATGGATATCGCCTAAGAAGTTTTATATATGTATTATGTATAACCGTTCCTATTTTGGCAGCCATGCAAGGTTATGATGCGAATTCTGAAATCGGAAACTTGCTTTCAGCGGCAAAGTGGGTTGCATTTTCTGCGGGTATATCAGCGGTAAGTACTTTGTTTTTCAGTTCGGTATTCACTATAAAAACAAGTAAACCTTTTAAATACTGCATAATAGGGTTAACAATGGTTGTGGTTATTATAGCGACTTTTATTAAAAGGCATTTGATCTTCAGTTTAGTTATGAACAACATCCCGGAAGATATTATTGCAAGAATTAAAGATATTAATTTTTCTACCGACAGTGTTATAATGAGATTTGAATTTTATATTGATGCATGGAGGCTCATAAAGGATAATTGGATGTTTGGTTTGGGAGGAGGCGGTTTTGCATCTCTTTACCAGAGTGTTCAGAATGTTTATTATGCCGCAAGGCTTGCACATAACCACTATTTACAGGTATTTGTAGAGGCCGGTATTATAGGTGCTTTATCTTTTGCAGCCATCGCAGTGCTCGCTTGCATATATTTTCTTATTACACGTGTAAAAGAAATTGATATAAAACAAAAAATATATATTACAGCGGGTTTTTGTTCATTTTTATCATTAGCTTTACATTCGGCTATAGACTTCAATCTCAGTTATGCTTCCATGAGCCTTATTTTCTGGTCACTAATCGGAATTTCGGCTGCATATTTTAATAATGTAAAAGCATTCGCCGTAGAAAAAAAGAATTTACCTGTAGTAATTGGTATTGTTAAAAAGGCGGTGTCGGTTTTTGCAATAATACTTTGCATATCTATATCGGTCACAAGCTATTTTTTTCACAAAGCTGCATACTACACAAGTCAAGGTGCGGCATATAAAATGAATATCGAACCGGATAATGCTATAGAATCATATGAGAAGGCTGTAAAATTCGATCGATTAAATGCCAATAATTATGCAGAGCTTGCAGATTTATATTATTGGATGTCTTATACAAGTGAAACTCAAGAAGAAAAAATACAATGGATGAATAAAGCATTAGAAGAAGGTGAAAAAGCTATAAAACTTGACAGGTATTATCCGTATTACAATAGAATACTCACGAATATATACTTCTACTCCGAGCAGTATATTAAAGCTTGTGAGCAGGCTATCATGCTTGTTTATTGTCAACCTCGTTTAAGTGGTAATTATGAGCTTTTAACAAAAGGATATTTGGAAGCCGGATTACAATACATAAAAGAAAACAATCCGGTAAAGGGGAAGGAATATATTGAACTGTGCACAAAAACGATAGAATATCCCGATATGATAATTAATAATACCATTAATTTTTATAGA
>CAZJOD010000125.1:0-10776 GCA_964547525.1 uncultured Clostridiaceae bacterium | reverse complement strand
TTGTTAATATATGTTAGCTAATTGCAATAAGTTGAGAGGCGTCCCTGAGATGTTTTTTGAAAGCTGTCCATTGATCGGTTCATTAAGTGAAGTTTCCAATTTAGTAACCATACTCGATGCACCTGAGTATCACAATAGAATTAGAGCATTATACACGGAATGAGCCACAACAAGGCTAGGTAACTCTACAATATAATACAATAGAGTACCTTTTTATTCATTTACATCCACCGTTTCACCGAACTTGAATTCCACGATGAACCTCTCCTTCATATACGGTAATTTTTCAACAAACCGCGAATATTCGTTAATGGGTTGCTACTGTTAGAATGAACTCATACCGTAATGCGTTTGTGTAGTTCAACTCGCCCAGCATTTTCAATTTGAATTTTCTTTGGTAAATTTCATCGGTCGTAGTCAGCAAATGAGCTGGTAAGCTTCAGGAGCTGTGGAAAAAGGAGGAGGTATAAAAAAAGTGTAGAAAAGTTAGTATGTTTTTAAGTTGTGATTTTAGTAAATATTTGGTAAGATAAGAGTAGAAACTATATTGCTCAATTGAAAGGATATGTCGGTGGTTAATATTTTTTTGAGGATTTTGATTTTGTATACAATACCATAAATGCAACTCATCCATTGGGCTTTTTTGGATTTGATAGCGGATTTGAATCTGCTTACAAACAGTACAGAGCAACAATAAACGATTATGAAAGTTTAGTAAATGCTTTAAGTAAGATGACAACTTATCTGAATGACGGGCATACTAATATCGAATTACAATATAACAATGAATTATGCTTAAATATACCCTGTAATTTTTTCGGAGATGAAGTTATAGTTGTAAGAGATTACAAATCACTTAGAAAGGGTGACATTATTAAATCTATTAATGGTATATCGATAAGTGAATATTTTAATATTATATGTACATATATCCCTCATGAAAATGTAAATTTAGTTAAATGTCGTTCAACAAAATATCCCTATCAAAATTATCATATTTTTAGTCATCTGAATTTGAAAAATATACTTAAAACAAACGGTTCGTTTTTTAATATAGGAGTTTTAAGAAACGGTATAGATTATACCTATAGATTAGAATTAGTTCCGTATAACGGATGTTTAGATTTTTTGCAAACAAATGATTTTATAAAATATAAAATATTTGACGAGTTTGCTTTATTAATACTTGATGAATGTAAAGATAATGAATACTATAAAGAAACATTGAATAATTTTTTTAAGACTGTGTATGACAATAATATCGGTCATATAGTCTTAGATTTAAGTGAAAACATGGGCGGTAGTTCTTCAGTTACCCAAGAGTTTATCCGGTATATCGATATTGATACCTTTTCCTTTTATGACATTAGCACAAGAAAAAGTAATAACGGAATGATTAATATGTTATCAAGAAATCACAAAATACAAAATAATAAATATGAAAGGTATCTATATAAAGGTTTAGTATCCTGTATTATATCAAATACAACATTTAGCAGTGCCAAGTTTTTCGCAACTGTATTAAAAGATAACAGTATAGCTCAATTGGTGGGAGAATGTTCAGGAGGTAAGCCTACTTCCTTTGGAGCACCTTCTAAGTTTGAAACCCCAAATTTTAAAATAAGGTTTAGAGTATCTGCAAGATTATTTAAACGGCCTGATTCCACTAAAGATGACGAGGAATGCCTATTTCCGGATATTTATATACCAATTACAATTAATGAATATGATAGAAATCTAAGAATAAAAAAGTTTATAAATATCTTGAAATCCTAACATTGAATAAGAATTATTATTGGAGGATATAAAAACTTGAGAGTTGAATTTTTAGGAACAAAAGGTACATGGAGGGAAGTTGCCGATTCGGCAAATACAACAATACATAAGGAAGCGGGTAAGAATGAGCCGTCTTCAGCTTGGAAAAGAAGATTACTGTTATGTGAGCATTCCCCAATAAGGCAATTATTTATAAAATGTAAATGGTATGAATTGAAATCATGGGTGTCCGTCCATTTTGTACGTCATAAAATAGGCATTGAACATTGGGTCAGGACACAGAGGGGTGACCGTACCGGACAAGACAGGGATCAGCTTCTTCAATCCAATTCTGTAGAACACGAGTTTTTGGCCGATGCTCAGGCAATGATTAATATCTCAAGAAAACGCCTATGCAATCAATCTTCCAAAGAAACTAGAGAAGCTTGGCAAGCCGTTCTTGATTCAATAAGGGAAGAACAACCCGAGTTATGTTCCGTATGTGTACCGGACTGCATTTACCGAGGATGGTGCTACGAGTTCAAATCATGTGGGTATCATAAAACGGATGGATTTAAAGAAAGGTTAGCGGAATATCGGAAAGGGATAAATTAGAATTTTCAATAAGTATAATTTCAAAAGGTGTTACTATGAAAATATATGAGTTAAATCATTATAACGATTCTATTATTGATAAGTTGGCTTTTGTTCTAAGCTATGAAGAACCTGAAATAGTTGAAAGCACAAAAGTTTTTGGTATGACTGGTTTTCAAATAAAATGCAAGGAGATAAATTAACAATCGTTGCAGAAGACGATCATAAAAAGTTTATAGGAGTAGTTCGGTTTTGGTGTTCACCATGTTGCAATAATAAATGGCTCATTGAAGGGCTTGAAATTATTCAACCCATGAGAGGAAAAGGAGTTGGCAAAACTATGGTTATGTATGGTTTGGAAAGATTAAATGATTTAGGAATAGAAAAAGTATCCGAAAATATAAAAAATAATAATCTACCCTCAATAAAACTACATGAAAACCTTGGATTTGTAAGGATATCGATTGGGTGCTTTAATAGCTTTGGTGAATTTAGAAAAAATATAGAAGATGAATATATAATGATTTTAAATAAGAAGTTTTTCTGAAAAGGTTGTATGCAATAGGTAAGAGTAGAATTTGAACATTCGACAGAAGACATATTGAAAAATAGTCAGATTTATTTATAAATTCACAATCCCATGGAATTATATTAGGGGGTAAAAATGATAACAGAGAAACAATTCGATATACTTTTTAATAAAACACGATGCTTTAAACTTTCATCTTTTGGGCCGATTGAATATAAAGATTGTTCAAATGCCGATATCTTAGAAGATAATAAAGAGATGATTTTATTGCAAGATAATAACAAATACCCGACTATTATTTATTGGGCAACTAATGACCTTGCCAATGTTATTAAACGGCTTGATACCGTTGCTAAAAAGGTTTGGATAGATTTCGTTCCGAAAGAATTTGTATCTTCCTTTGAAAGCGCCGGATTTTCCATATGGGCAGAATATTTGGATTTCTTCAATAATGATTTACCAAAAACAGAAATTAGTTTTAGTGACTTTGATTCTATAGAATTTTTAAAAATTGAAGAAACACATATTATTGAATATATATCAAACTTATGTACAGGATATTCAAGGGGTTTTACCGGAGAGAAAAAAGAATGGTTTCAGGATTGGATGAATAAAAACGACATTATAATTGTAAGAGAAGGAGATGTCATTGTCGGTTATTGTTGTGTTTCCGTTTATGCAAATAATACTATCTTATGGATTAGAAATATAGCAGTGAACCCATTATATCAAAGAAAAGGATATGGAGGTAAGCTGATTGAGCAAGCAATTTCGTACGGGATTAAAAAAGGTGCAAACAGGGGTTTTTTACATGCTGATAGATTAAATAAAGCGATATCTCTTTACAATAAATATGGGTTTTATGCTAAAAGCGAATACAGTGAAGTGCAAATGGTGAGATATTAATTAAGCTTTATGGAATATATTATTAATTTTGAAAGATTATGTTTTATGTTGCTCAATGTAAAGGATAAAACAATGCTGCGAATTTTTATCAAGGAACTATAGATGAAAAAGTTTACATTTTGATAAATAAATACTTATAATACTAACAGATGATCAAAAAAATGGAGAAAGAGAGAAGTGTTAGCTTTAGCGGAAAATAGGAATGGCACTCAACTAATTGAATACATACAAATTGCCGAGAAGGATATATTTAGATGTGGGGTATATAAGCCTATTACAGGTTCGTTTGCTTTCATTAAATGCCAGGGTAGGTTTTTAATTGCATATAATAAATGGCGGAATCAATGGGAATTCCCTGCTGGGAAAATGGAGAAAGATGAAACTTGTAGACAATGTGCAATTAGAGAACTTTTTGAAGAAACTAATCAATCCATATCTAATCTTGACTTTAAAGGTCTATTTAAGATATATGATAAATTTAAAAATGAAATAAGGTTTAGAGCAGCATATTATGGGGAGATTTTAGATCTTGCTAAATTTGAAGAGAATGATGAAATGGTAGGTATTATGCTATGGGATTTACAATCGGATATTGGGTATTTTGATGAAGTTGACAAAAAAATGCTTCAACTCTGTTTAACTGAGTAATAAACTATTGGTTATCTCACATATTTAAACAGATCGATTTAAGGAGAGGTTAAATGAATATAAGAAGGAGACATAACAATGGATGACAACAATTTTGCAGCAGTCGGAGCAATTGTTTTGGACGGTAATAAGGTATTGCTTGTTCGGCATACATACGGTCCGGCGGCGGGTAAATTATTAAATCCCGGCGGTATGCTTAAGCAAGGAGAAATGCCTTATGATGCAATCAAGCGCGAGGTTTTGGAGGAAACAGGTGTTACAGTAGAACCGGTCGGATTAATCGCAGTTCGTTGTTCGGTGAATAACTGGTATATGGCGTTTTTATGCAACCCTGTTGCAGGAGAACCGAAATCCGATAAAAATGAGAACAGCGAGGCAATTTATTTAGATTGCTCCGAAGCTATAGAGCGCTTTGATGTAACCGATACGGCAAAAGATCTTTTAAAAATTGCTCTTGACGGGAAAACGCTGCCAATGCTTGATGCAAGAAAAGGTCGAGTTATGTTCGCAATATGAGATCGGATACGGTAAAAGTCATTATATCTAAGACTGATCTACATGATTTGAGAGATGCAGTGTTAAAAGAAGAATGTGTTGACATAGCCGGTAATCCTTTTGGCATGACTGGTTTTCAAATGAAATAGAAGGAGATAAACTAACAATCGTTACAGAAGACGAACATAAAAAATTTATTGGAGTAGTTCGGTTTTGATGTTTGTTAATGTCAATATGGATATAAAAAAATGTAGAAAAGAATCATATAATATCATTCATATTTGCGGAGCATGTGGCTCGGGAACATCCACTTTGGGATGTGCATTAGAACGTAAATATGGCTATAAATGGTTAGAAACAGATGATTATTTTCATCTGCCGAACGGTCAGTTTCGGTCACATGAAGAGCGGGACAAACTTTTGATGGAAAGGATTAACAAACATCCGAAGTGTGCAATCTCAGGTTCGTTAGCTAATTGGGGTGATGTCTTTATCCCTCGATTTGATTTAGTTGTTTATGTGAGTACAGCAACAAATATTCGTATTGATAGATTGAAAAAACGTGAATACGGACGGTTTGGCGAGCGCATTTGTAAGGGCGGTGACATGTATAATAATCATATTAACTTTATCGAAGGGGCGGGAAAATATGATATATTGGAACAAGGTCGTTGTAAAAAAAGGCATGAAGAATGGTTTAAGTTGCTAACTTGTCCACTGTTACGCGTTGATGGTACAGAATCAGTTGATGTGTTATTAGAGAAAATCATGGGGAGATATACAGTATAAGCAGAACGAACCCACTGACGCGATGGTTTACTCAACATTTACTTGACACTATGAATAAAAATCTAACATTAAAGGAGTATTTTATATGAAATTAAGCATTGTAGTAAAACAAGAAGAGGTAGTAGTAATTAATAGAGGAATAAAATTTAACTAAATGGTTTTAATTCCTCTATTACAGAACGATATTAATGGAAGGAATTGACGATGTATAATATAAATAAAGAAAATAATCTTCTGTACAATGAAAGGTTTATGCTTTCTAACAAATATGATCCCAATTGGATATTTGACAACTCTATGGGGTTTAATGCTTTATGGTTGACGGAATGGCTATGTGAGGCTGCTGATTTAAAGCCTAACATGAAAGTACTTGATTTAGGTAGTGGTAAAGCAATAAGTAGTGTTTTTCTTGCAAGAGAATTTGAGGTTGATGTTTGGTCATATGATTTATGGATAAAAGCCACAGATAACTGGAACAGAATAAAGGAGCAAGGGCTCAATAACAAGATTTATCCTATACATGGTGATGCAAGGAACATGCCTTTTGCTGAATGTTTCTTTGATGCAATTATCTGTGTTGATTCATACATCTACTACGGTACAGATGATTTATACTTAAATTATCTACAGAAGTTTTTAACTCCGGGTGGAACACTGGGTATTGTATTACCCGGACTTATGAAGGACTTTGAGAATGGTGTTCCAGAACACTTAAAAGACTTCTGGGGACAGGACTGCTGGAGTTGGCATACAGTTAGCTGGTGGAAAAAATTATGGGAAAGAACAGATTTAGTTGACATCAGAGTTGCTGATACCATGCCAGGAGGCTGTGAGATGTATGCTAATTGGAAGGTAGCACAGGATAAAGTTGGTAAAAATCCTTGGTTACAGGATACAGCTATACTTAAAAAGGATGCAGGCGAATATGTTGGGTTTATTAGACTTGTAGCCAACAAGAAGTAAGAAAGCCTGTAGAAAGAAATTTATTATTGTATAACCGGACATTATAGGTTATAGTACTGAATATATTGAGAGACCTTGCAATAATTATAAGTGCCGGGTCCTTCTTTTTTGCAATAAAATAATACTAAAAAAGATTCAACCATTACAACAGTTATTTTGCAGCCGTTAAGCCCCAAAATTTCAAAACTTGCATTATTCAGATATTTGAGCCAATTCTATAATGTGTATCAAATACGGAGTTTTTCGAAATCTCATTTCTGTTAGAATGTAGTTGTGATTCGAGTAAATATTTGGTAAGATTAGAGTAATAGCTTAATTTCTCCTCTACATGAAAAAATTTTTTAATGGTAAATAATGTTTTTAAATGCGGAAAGAAGAGGAGGTTTGAATGGACAGGGAATTTTTAAATATTAGAAGTCTTGTAGAACATCAAAAGATTACGATTAGTCCTAATAGTAAATACATAGCATATGTAGTACAAAAGCCGGAAAAATACGAATGTAACTTATTACCCCGATATACTCCACCAATTTTTATCGGCGTAAACATTTATATAACAGATATTGATACCGGTGAAACCACAATTTTGATGGATAATTTGTGCAGAACATGGGGGCCAAGTTGGAGCGTAGATAGTAAAAAGCTTAGTTATTATGCAGATCAAGATGGATATGTAAAATTATATTTATGGGATGTTAAAACTAAAAATTATTCAAAAATATCGGATATACCTGCAAGAGGATATGGGAATCATATGGATTTTCCCAGATGGTTAAATAATGAAATTATCTGCATACCTTTATTACCTGAGAAGGACTTCTTTAGAGGATATTCAAACGATTCACAGAAAAAAGTGATAAACAAAGAAATAGGTAACAACCGCTGTACCGCGCAAGAGATTTTTTGGAGGCAAAGAGGTGATCGAATATTTGAAAATGATACAAATAACAAAGACCCCTATTACCTTTATAGATCAGATATAGGACTTATTAATATTAAAACAAACGAAGTAAGAAGAATTATTACTAATTTTAAAGCGAAGATGGTATATCCGTCTCCGGACGGGAAACGTTTGGCAATATCTACTTTTGGAGAAAGACCAAATATAAATAAATGGTCTTTCTCGGAAGATATATATTTTTTCGATTTAGAGAGATCATTAAAACCAATATTAGTCACTTCAGGTTTAGAAACGGGAGGAAATCCAAGGCATAACCCCCAATGGTCGCCGAATTCAGATAAAATTGCATTTATTAAAAATAACTGTATAAATATATGGTCTGTTTTAAACGGCTACACTCATACGGTGACAAATCTTCCGCCACTCATAAATAGCAGTTATTTACAATATAGTAAAGACGGAGATAGTTTATTAATTATCTGTGATAACGACTTATACAACATCAAAAATAACGAAGATGTAATCCGGCTTAAGATTCCTAAAGACAAGGTTATAAAAGGAATAATTAACAGCATAGATAATAATGAAAGTAAATATGGATACTTCGTTATTACAATTGACAAAACAACAAAGGAAAATGGGATATATTGCATATCTACTGATGGATTCGAGCCTCAGTGTTTATTTGAAGAACCTGTAACCTTACTCGGTACCTCTTTTAATAACAGTAGTTCCATAGCTGATATATCCCAAGATGGGAATCGATTTATTTATGCCTTGGAGAATGTTAATAGACCGGCTGAGTTATGGGTGGCAGATAAAAAATTTGTTAACAGAAGACAGGTATCTAATATCAATCCAAATATAAATATAAAAAATGATATAAGAAGTGAGATATTAAAATGGAAGGATGGATTTGGAACAGAGAGGAAGGGGATTTTGTTATCAATTCCTGACAATGATTCCGGAAAATTTCCTTTAGTGGTAAGTATATATCCAAACCATGTAAATAGCAAAAGAGCTTTCAATTGGGATTTTGAAACTGCATCGGCAATTTTACCCCCACAACTATTACTTGCCTACGGGTTCGCTGTTTTTATACCCGATATCTTTTTAGAAAAAGGGATGATACTTAAAAGTATAGGCGAAGATATAATGGCGGCTATAAATGCAGTAATAAATACCGGAAAAATAAACAAGGATAAAATGAGCGTTATGGGTCATAGTTTTGGGGGATATGCAGTAAATTGCATTATCACTCAGACAAATATATTTAAGGCTGCCATATCCAGTGCCGGGTGCGGAAATTTATCAAGTATTTATGGTGCATACGATATTAATGAAGGCATGATTGACGGATATGGATGTCAGTGGGTTGAAACAGGCCAAATAGGTATAGGTGCTCCTTGGGAGAATCCTAAAGGATATATGGAAAATTCTCCTTTATTTTATTTAGATAAAGTAGAAACACCGCTATTACTTATTGGCGGTAGCAATGATCCTGCATATCAGCCGTCGGAAATGTTGGTAGGATTGGAACGTTTAGATAAAGAGGTTAAATGTATCACATATACAGGTGAAGGTCATACTCCAAGAGATTGGAATTTAGAAAATAGAATAGATGTTGCAGAAAGGATTATAAAATTTATTAAGTATAATTTTGCAAAATAAGTATTTGAAATGGTATTTGCGAGTGTTGAAAATTAACCGGAATTATAAGACGGAGCATCTTTATTCAAATCTAAAAGGGAAGAGGGTACTGTGTTTGGCTTCCGGCGGCAGTCAGCAATCGGTATAGTTTTCTTTACTTGGCGCGGACGTAACGGTAGCGGATATATCTCAAGGGCAATTGAATGGTGACATATAAGCGGCAGAACATTATGACTACACAGTTAGGACTGTATTATGTAGAATGACTAATTTGTCCGTTTTTAAAGATAAATCATTCGATATCGTCCATCAACCGGTTTCCATATGCTTTGTGCCCGATGTTACTCCCGTAGAACTATGGGGACGGTTATCAACTAATTTCAATTACCACTCCGATTAATATTGCATATTATCTACACCGACATATTCGGTACATTTGTCGGCGAAATGAATTCCGTAATAGCCTGTAGCGTATCTGATTTCTATAACGCGGTTATCACTTTTTATATATTCGCTTAGGAGTTTTTTTGTGTAGTGAAACTCCAAGCTACTACCCTTGAATAAGTAGCCCGTGTGTCTTTCTTGCCATTGGCATAACTTTCGCAGATTTTGTTTTCATTGATTGCCATATAAGTCATCACCCCGATTCTTTTCATATGAAATCATATATTTCATGTCGGCCATTTCTGTTTCAACTGCAAATGCCAAGGCTTTGAGTGCTTTTATAGTTTTAAGGTCTTCTGTCATGACATATAAATTTTCGCTGCCTGGCTTCAACTTTGTCTTAATGGATGACAAAACATTGAGAATATCAGAACTTGGATTTGCGAGTATAAAGTCTTTACAGCCTCCAATCTGATAATTGAACCGACCTGTCCCGATGTCACGTCCATTAAAAACAAACGACACAGGATAATTTTTCTCTTCTCCTGTTTGAACGAAATCAACAGATGAAGATTCAGGCAGATGTTGAACAGGAACTGCATATCGATTTTTGTAGCCATAAACTTCAAAGCCCTTTTTTACATAGAGATTATATGCCGGTGCATTATTAGTTCTGACAGTTAATGTGACACAGGGCGATTTTTTCATCTCGGCAAAGTCGATAACCTTATCAACAAGTAATCCGCCAATTCCGGCTTTTCGGAATTGCGAATGTACTTCTAATCTGCCCAGGTGAATCTTGTCTTCACGAGTTATTGCAGTAACAAATCCTGCAAGGTTGCCAGCTACTCTGGCAGTCCAAAAATCGCCTTGGACAATTTCGTTAAATTGTATTTCATTATGCGGCTCGGAAGGGAAGCATTCACTTTCAAGAAAATAGAAATCATTAAAGCACAATGCCTCATCATTTTTAGTTATTATACACTGCATTATTATTACTCCTTCCTCGAAATGCTTATTAAGTGGGTAGAAAGCCCCAATATGCTTTCTTCTTTTTCACACATACGTACAATACACATGATGCTTTCCCTTTTTGGTTCGTCTTTCCAGAACTCATCAAGCTGAGGAATCAACCAGCACGGGCCAATTACACCGACAACAT
>CAZJOD010000124.1:8461-10865 GCA_964547525.1 uncultured Clostridiaceae bacterium | reverse complement strand
TTCCTCTCTTGTTTAACGACGGTGCTTCATGTACTTGTAAGCCTACACCATGACCAAGTCCATGAACAAAATAGTCTCCGTAACCGTTGGATGTAATGATTTCTCTTGCATATGCATCTACTTCAATACCGGTTAAACCCGCTTTTACAAAATCTACTGTTTTTGTTTGAGCCTCTAATACTAAATTGTATATTTTTTTCATTTCATCATTCGGTTTGCCTACAAAAACCGTTCTTGTTATATCTGCACAATACGAACGGTATACCGCTCCGAAATCTAATGTAACAGGGTCGCCCGGTTGAAGCTTTTTTTCCGATGGTGTACCATGAGGCATCGCAGATCTGGTTCCCGATACCACAATAGTATCAAAAGCGGTATGATAAGATCCGTGTTTTTTCATATAATACTCTATCTCGGCCGCAATATCTAATTCGGTAACACCAGGCTTTATAAATTGTAAACAATGATTAAATGCGTCACATGAAATCATATTTGCCTTACGTATGCAGTCTAATTCATATTGATATTTTATTATCCTCTTATCAGTAATAAAATCCTTTTTGCAAATTGCTTTTTTTACATTAAAATTTTTACATACTTCTTCGGGTGAATCAAATTCACCAATAATCGTATCGATATTTCCCGAATGCATTATCTCTGCTATTGTTTCGTTAGGATTATTTTTTTGAATAACAGGTATATAATCCTTTGTTTCCTGTTTAACTTGCTCGGTATAAAGAGAATTTACTATAATATAGTTTTTAAATTGTGTTAAAATAACAGCAGTAAGATCTCCTGTATAACCTGTTACATAATTGCAATTGTATTTATCTTTAATAATAAACGCTTTTTTATCATCATCTAAAATTTCAGTTCGAATTAATTGTAATACAGATTCTTTTAATTGATTCATCTGACTAACATCCTCCGTGTCTTAAAACAAATATAACTTATTATATCAAGGGTTAAGATATGTCTCAATAACTTTTTACAGTAAATAATAAAATAATTCAACTATAGTCACGTAAAAGTATAGACTATAAAACGAATGTAAGTTTATAATAAAGAATAGAAATATTTTAAGCAACATTATGGTACAGATTTAAATATTGGAGGTATAAACAATGTCTTGTTGTAAAAAAAGTTCAGTGTTAGCAATAAACGGCGGAGAGAGAGCTGTAAATAAACCGCTGCCGTCCAGACACCATTTTGGTGAGGAAGAAAAAGCTATTGCTAACAAATTATTTGATGAAGCAATTTGCACAGGGAATCCTCAAGGGTATAACGGGCCGTACGAAGAAGCATATTGTAAGCAATTTGCAGAATTTTTAGGAGGCGGATACGCCGATGCCGTAAATTCAGGTTCCAATGCAGTTTATGTAGCACTTCGAGCTTTGGAAGTAAAACCGTTTACAGAAGTTATAGTCGGACCCATAACCGATCCCGGTGGAATGATGCCTGTGGTTATGTGTAACTGCATTCCTGTAGTTCCGGATTCGGCACCTGGAAAATATAATACCGATTCTAAAGAAATAGCTAAAATGATCACACCTTTGACAAGTGCCATTATTGTTGCACACATTGGTGGTGAACCCACTGATATAGACAACATCGTTGCATTGGCAAAAGAAAAAGGTATTCCTGTTATTGAAGATTGTGCTCAAGCTCACGGTGCAAAGTTAAATGGACAATTTTTAGGTACTTTCGGAGATATCTCGGCTTTTTCTACAATGAACGGAAAACACCACTGCACAGGTGGACAAGGCGGTGTTGTTTTTACAAAGAACGAAGCTTTATATTGGAAGTCTCGTCAATATTCGGATAGAGGCAAACCTTTTGGTGTTCAACAAAGTAACGGTAATGTGGTTGCGGCGTTAAACATGAACTTAAGTGATTTGTCGGCTGCAATCGGAAGCGAGCAGTTGAAAAAATTACCGGGTATTGTAGCCCGAAGACAAGCGGTTGTAGCAAAATTATCAGAAAAATTCAAGTCATTGAAATCCGTAACCGTGCCTGCACAATTAGATGGCGCTGAATCCTCATGGTGGTTCTGGAGATTGGGAGTAAATCTCGATGCAGTGACATGTGCTGACAAAAACGAATATTTGAAAGCGATAAGAGCGGAAGGCGCACCAATTAATCCTGAATACAGGGCATTGCCTCATACTAATGAATGGTATGTAGACAGGAAAGTATTTCCCGGAACCGAATTGCCTTGGTCGGCCGCTGAATATACAGGAGAATATAAGGATAAGGCGAAGAGCCAATTCGTTTGTCAAAATACATTGGATGCATTGTCTGTACAATACAATTTATCTATCAATGAAAGTTGGGATGATGAAGCTATCGAGATGATATACGAAGCATATAGAAAAGTTGACGAAGCATACGGTAAATAAAAAAA
>CAZJOD010000124.1:0-8361 GCA_964547525.1 uncultured Clostridiaceae bacterium | reverse complement strand
ATATGAGATTATACATTTATAGAAACGTTATCGTAAATATTTTATAAATTCTTCATAATATGGCTGTGTTTGTGTACCGCCTTCACCACGAATATTAAGACTGCCTGTAATGTTGCCCATTTGTGTGCATGTTTCTATATCTTTTCCTGTGAGATATCCGTAGACAAAGCCTGCGTCATAACTGTCTCCCGCACCTACCGCATCAACCTTTGGAACATCTATAGCCGGCTTTAATACCGATTTCCCATTATAGTATGAAGCGGCACCTTTAGCTCCCAGTTTAACCGATACAACAGGTATTATTGAACTTAGAACATCAATAGCTTTCTTAGCGCTTTTTTCACCTGTTATTGCCGTAGCTTCATTTTCATTTGGGAAGAATATGTCAATTTTAGGCAGTAATTCCTTTAATCCGTTTTCCCACTTTCCTTCAGGATCCCAATTGGTATCTAAACTAACCGTTCCGTTATTTTTATGGACACAATCTACAATTTGCGGTAAAACCTCTTGTATTTGGGTGAGTAGAAAGTAACTGCCTATATGGAGGTGCCCGGTGTTTTCTATAAGATCCCAAGGAATATCTCCGGGCTTCATAGCGTTTATAGTCCCACTATATGTTAACATTGCTCTGTCGTGTTTTTTGCATAAAGCTACGGTTACGCCTGTTTTATATTCGTCAGTGGTTATCAGGTAATCTGTATTTACATATGATTTTTGCAATGTATCAAGTATAATATCTCCGAAGGGATCATTGCCTACTTTTCCAATAATTCCTGTTTTCAAACCTAAACGGCCGCATTGACTGGCAAATATTAAACAAGATCCACCCATTACAATATTGTATTCTTCAAACATCTTTTCTTTTTGTCCGAATTCAGGTACAATATCCGATCCCTTTAATATCATGTCAACACAAGGATCTCCTATGGTCAAAACGTCAAATTTCTTCATATGTCATCCTCCCGTTTTCATCTGTGCAGTTAACTGTTTTTATCGCATAGTAATAATCATCTAATAGATTATCGATTTTGTCCCACAATAAATTTATAGGACTATTCTTTAAAATTCCCCGTCTTATTTTTATATATTGGACAGGCATATATTGGCTGATTAATGTTATTGGAATTTTTTTATCGGACAGATTTTTTATTAATTTATCTATCGCCGCATTTACTTTTTCTTCAGGCAAATAATATCTGCACCGGTCAGAATAGCTGAACTTTCTTTTAATTTTTAGTTGACGGTCTGATCCGTGATAATGTTTTATCCAATGAACAGGATTATTATTCATAGAGCTTTCTAAAGCTTTGGTAAAGCGTGAACGATCTTTTTTGCGTATTATAGCTTTTTCTATCAACTCCAGTGCCATTAAACCTTCTCTCATAGCAAATGTAAGTGCAGGACCTACCTTTAATATGGCTATACCGTCGTCATTCATCTGTTTCAGTAACTCCGGTAATTGATAATCTGTCGAATGACCTTCAAAGACTATATTATCATAGCCTTTGAGAGCATTTGCCAGTTCTACGGCTTTTGTACGATCATACGAATGTATAGTTTCATCTCCGAATTCAACACCGGGTTGAACTACTACACCTATTACCCTATTAAAAGCTTTGTCAAGCCCCAGACCATTAAATACTTTTTGATATGTCTCATATGTTAATATAAAGTTATCTACAGTCGTTACTGAAACAATATCATCTTTTTCACAAGATCCCCCGGGAATCGGCACTTCACTTCCTATAATATAAACAGGTTTTATAAGAAGATCTTTTGCAGCTTCCTCAGCCGCTTTACATAATAAAGCACCTCTTTTTGCAATAATCGATATTTTAAGTTCCTCGTTCGGATTATCAGTTTGAAGTCTCATACTGGTATCCAGATGAATTTTAGAAAAACCGGCTGATACGAACTCTCTTACCAGGTTCTCCGCATTTTTCATAGCAATAGTTTCGGGTAGATCTTTCCAAACTAAAGGACCTAGGTGATCTCCCCCCAATATTATCATATCTTTATCAAAACCGTTTTTGTCGGCAATTTCAAATATAAATTGCTTGAAGTCTGCAGGTCGCATACCTGTATATCCACCGAATTGATTTACTTGATTTGCTGTTGCTTCAATTAATAAATAGGTATTTTCTTTTCGTGCACGATTCATAGAAGCTTCAACAACATATCGGTTTGCACTACAGATCGATACAATACCCGATTTAATATCTTTTTTTCTATTTTCTATAATTTTAAGCAAAGGATGCATATAATACTCCTTATAATTTTATCCAAGGATCCAATCCTTGGGGTAAATCCGGATTAATTCCTATGTGTAAAGCTTTATACAAAGATATCATTTGAGGAACAGTAATAAAAGGAATTCCACAAACAGGATAATTTTTGTATTCAGGTATAACAATATTATAATCCGAATCTCCCATACATGCTTGGTTTTGACTGAGTGTCACTACCGTACAATTACGCTTTTTAACGTCTTTTATAAAATCCGATTGATATTTTTTGTCATTCGGACTTAATAATGCTATTACCAGTGTTTCTTTATCATATAAAACCATTGGTCCATGACGGGAGTCAAGTACATGGTAATAATTTGAAGGTAATTGGCAAATTTCTTTAAAAGCTAATGATCCTTCTTCTGCAATACCCTCAGGTTCGGAATCGGCAAGTACCACAACCTTATTCCAAACATCGGATTCTCCAATTTTTTTGCATGTATCTTTAAAACTGTTTATGAATTTCTCGATATTATTTATAGCATCACCTATTTCCGCAAGTAATTCTGTATTTTTTCCTATTATCGCACAGAGCATCAAGTTTACAGTGTATAAATTTGTTACTGTGCGAGTTTGACATACACTTTCGTCAAATGCCCAAGGAATTTCAATTGAAAGTTCAGACATTTTAGACAGACTGCTGTTTTCTTTCGCACAAATACATACGGTTTTAGTGTTATATATACCCTTTGTAATTTCTATAAGATTGACAACTTCACTGGTACTTCCCGATCTTGACGGAGCGATGATTATTGAATCTGTAAGCATTCTGTGATAGTGTTTATAATTGATCATCGCATCGCCGGCAGCAACGGCAAAACTAACGATATCTGTATTCAAATTCATAGAAATTGCTGCAGACTTGCATATACTATAACCGGAACCACAACCGGTAAAAATTACTTTTTTTGCTTCTTTAAAGAATTCTTCAATTTCATTTTTTTTTGATATAACCAAATCAAACGTCTTTTTTAATGCTTGGCCTTGACTCATGATTTCTATTTCGGTTTTGTACATTTAATTCACCTCGTTAATAAATTCATTATATTATACCATAACCGGTAAGTGGTGCAAATAAAAATTGAAAAACAAAGATGAATCCCCGGATCCCCCCCGATTAATAGACTGAAAGACTGTTAATCCGAATGACCGAATGACTATTAGTCAAATGGTTATTTTATTAATATATAAATGATTTGTTAATATTGCTATTATGAATTTTAAGATAAAGGCATCACAGCGTCTTATGAATATGTCATATGTGTTGCCTTTATCTAATAATACTTATTTTATATAATAAGAACAATAATCTTATCAAAGTATGGGTTACTATTTTCTTTTCGGGGAAGAGTTCAGCATTTCAATTACACTTGTCTCATGTTGATACACCAATGTTTGCGCTTCACGATCTTTCCCCGGACGGTATTGGACTATACATTCATAAGGTGCGTTTATAGGTTTTTTTACTCTAAATTCTTCAGGAGTGGTGATAAACTTTTTCAAAGCGTCATATGCACCTTTTTTAATCAACTCACGTGCTTTTATAGGATGTAAATGTATTGCGGCAATATTTCTATTTATGGTTTGTTCAAAAGTTCTATCCAAACCTTGACCGGTCATTAACCCCTCTTTTACCGATACGGTTATAATACCGGCCGTTAGTTCTTCAGCTTCTTTAGTAAATGCCAAGTCACCGCTACCAAATATTACAGGGACCCCCAATTCTTGAGCACAATAAACCATAGAACCGTATTCACCTATAGAGACACCGTTTATCGATTTATCAATAACATAATGATTTCCGGTATGACATATATGAGCTCTTTCGGTTGAAGCTTTCGCATGTTGTCCTATAAAACACATGCAGTCATATGTAGTATCTAAACCGAACGGCCACGGATCAGGAAAACCTCTTAGAAATTTTACTCTAGAATCGAGTTTAAGATGATTTATACCCCCGTAACCATGTCCGTCTGCAACTAAAATATCAGTGGCTCCGGCCTCATAAAATCCTTGTATAGCCGCATTAATCTCTTCGGTTAAAAGCAGTTTTGCTTCTTCATAGTACCTTGAGTCCCATAACACCCAATTCTCACGATCAATTACACCGGCGCAGCCTTCCAAATCGGTCATAATATAGATTTTCATGATATTCCTCCTTATCAAGTACGTTTTATAATATAACTTTATTTAATGTCACATACAATTGCGGCATAAGAATTAAAAAGCCCTTTTGGTATAGTTATCTCATACCAACCGTTTGATTCACTAATCGCAATATTTATTTCTATGTCTTGTTCAGGTGTAATAAGTATTGCACTTTTCAATTTAAAATTATTTCTTAATTTGATTTTTGCATTTCCTTCATAATCTGATCGATATTCTTTTACAAAAGAAGGCACCGGATCACTATGCCCTATGTCAGTGGATACCTTAGGAATTGCGCCATATGTGTTTACTATATGAAATGTCAACTTCTCTCCGGTAGACGATTTATAACTTGTTAAAAGCCAATCGGCGGGAAAATTTTCTGAATCTATAGGAATGTCTTTAAAAATATATTTTAGGAGATCACCCATTGTATCTTTTATTTGGTTGACTACATACTCCGGACTCTTCGGACGTATTTCCTTTTGTTGAAATCTATCGGAATTTAACGAATTTTGCAACTTTAAATCCGGACCGTTAGGAATCCAATAAATAAAACCGTTACCTACATTTTGTTTTATACCTGTGTCTTTGTTCTTTCCGTATGTAAAAACGTTATTATTATTACATAGGATAGATAACATGTATTGAATTCTATCCGAATTATTATTTTTACACTTACAATTGATTTCTGTTAGCTGTGTAAATTCGGGTAAACCGAATGAACGCACAATTTTTTCAATTGAACGATCCACACCTTCAAAATTTTTTGCACCGGGGATACCTGTTATTATTAATTTACCACCTGCTTTCACATATTTGAGGAATTTTTCAATATGTTCATCTTTTAACATATTAACATTAGGTAATATTATATAATCATACTGATACAATTTTTCATATGTATCATCTGCAAAGACCATATCCACCGGGATATTGGAGAAATATAAACCTTGTCCCCAACAAAAAACATCATGAGTATGCCTGTGACTTTTTACATAATAGGCTGTATCTAAAGAAAATAATATAGCTACAGAGGCTATCTTCTGAGGATCGGTATATATATTGTTGTATTTTTTTTCAAATGACCTATATTTTTTCTCTATAGAAGACAAATCGTGTCCCTCCGGAGTTACCGTTAGCATTTGACCCCACGAAGCGGCCAAAGCCCAAACGAAATAATATGTATCCTCTCTGTCGGGATAAAATAATGACATGGACGGAACATTATTTCTTTGGGCCAAAGCATATCTGTGAAGACTTTCTACATACCAAGTAGGCCATGAGACTCTTATAATGGTAGAAAAACAATTTTCTTGGAAAATCCAGTCCCATAGGTCTGCTCCCATATCAAAACAATAGCCGGTAGGATTATTGTTAATTGCACTTGATACATAGTTAGGTCGCAATAAGTTTAAACCTAGACTTTTAAAGTGTGCATTCACACTTCTTTGAAATCTTTCTGTAGATTTGCGTCTAAATCTTTCCCATGCTATATAGACCGGATTATCATAATCTCCCCAAAACTTTTCCCATTCGGTGCCGGGTTTAGGAAGATCGTATCCTGTTTCTTCTTTAAATAAACTTTTACAATGATTACAAGCACATGCATTTCCCATCGCAAAAAATTGAACATCATCGGTCATGATACCATCAACGCCGGTTTTATATACCCTGTCCAAATAACCAAAATATGCTTTTTTATAATCAGGATTATTAAAACACATACAATATCCGTTATAATTACTTCGGGCGTGTTCTCCGGTTCTACCGTCAATCTGTCTGAAGGATGAAACCTGAACACCATTTTCATATATTTCATCGTTAATATTTTCTGCCAGTCCTTCCCAAGATGATATAGAACTGCCTCTTACTCTCATAACTCGTTCAACATAATCCCATTGATCCTTATTTAACGGATTAAAAGTCAAATGGGAACTATGATGTTCCACTACTTTTATACCGTATTTATGACAAGCTTTAACAGTCATTTCAATACAGTTAAGTATTCTGTCCCAATATCGGTGAAAAGACCACCTGAAATGTGTGCAACTGAATGTCATAACGATATTAATACCGGAGTCGGCAATTTTTTTGGCTTTTTCGTCAAAATCGTCTTGTTTGAACCTAAATAGCTCATCATCGTTATACCAAAAAAAACCGAATTTTGCATCCCACTTATTCATAATGAACCTCCGTTAATTTATATGGTACGTTTATTTTACTCCATAAACCATAACAGGTAAAAAATTAATAATGGCAAATTATTGATTCTACCCGAAATTACAGTATAGTTTATAAAATCATTATTAATAGGTATATATTCTTTTTACTCTGTCGTTTATATTACATAGTATCTCATATGTAATTGTATTACCCTTAGCGGCTATTGTGTCGACAGTACATTTACCGCTTGGATCATCACCGAATAACATAACATAATCACCGGTATTGACTTCAGGTATTCCTGTTATATCGATCATAAACTGATCCATACAAACAGAACCGCATACAGGTGCGTAATAATTTTTAACCATGACTTCGTAATTATTTGTAAGATATCTTGGAAAACCGTCTGCATAACCCGCAGCTACCGTTGCTATCAATGATTCTTTTGTCGTTTTATATTTTAACCCGTAACTGATATACGAACCCTGAGGTACTTTTTTTATATGGTTAATTCTGGCATACATACCGGAACAGGGTGTTAGATTGACACCGGTTAAACTATGGTTACAAAAAGGATTATAACCATACATAGATAATCCAAGACGTATCATATCGGTTTGGTAATGAGTAGAAGAAATAGCTGCTGCACTATTTGAAATATGTGCAGTTTTATAATTAATATTCAAACTTTTGCATTCGTTTAATATAGATGCAAACGCTTTATATTGTATTTTTTGATAATCACTGTCAAATTGATCCGAATTAGCTAAATGAGAATAGATGCCATATATATCGATATATTTCATATTCCGTATTTTTATTAAATAATCCGGTAAATTTGAATCATCAAAGCGAAATCCAATTCTATTCATACCCGTATCTATTTTTATATGTACTTTAGCTTTTTTATTTAAATATTCAGAAAATTCATTTATATACTCGGCATAAGTAGTATCATAAACAGTCAGGTGTATATCATTCCTTATTAAATCCGAAAGATCATCCTTTGCAACACCTGATAACACCAAAACAGGCTTTGTTACTCCACACCTTAAAAGCTCCAAAGCTTCGTGTGCATTGGCAACGGCAAACATATCAATCTCATCCAGTTTATCCAAAAACTTTGATATTTCTTGAACTCCATGGCCGTAAGCATTAGCTTTTAAAACACACATCACTTTAATCCCGTTTTTATAATTGTTTTTAATTGAACATATATTTTGTTTTATTATTTTTAAATTAGTTTCTAAATAGCAATTACACATTGTATTAACTTCACTTATAATTTATTTATTGATTCTATTGCAAAAACTTTATTTTATTGCAGTAAAATCACATATTAAATTATATCATAAATCATTTGCGAATCCGGTGCAAATATTTTTTCACTGCAAAATATCTTGGTTATATTTTAATGGATAATTCTTTTTGCAGTAGAATACCAATCAGTAAGTTATATATGAAAAAAGCGGTAATCATTATGATTACCACTATATATTAAATAGGATACAATCTTAAAACTCGATTTTAAAATTGTACGCCGGCCCGGGGATGCCGGGTGCGGCAGTTGGTCTTATTTATTAGCTTTATTTAATTTTTTGTACTCCTAAAGTTACTGTTTCGCCGTTAATATTCCATTCTTTTATATACCCTTCCGCTCTATCGGTTATTATATCTGCAGCTAACACTTCTTTTTTTATATAATTGTCAAACTTACTAAATATATAATTTATTTTTTCACTGCCCATATAGTATA
>CAZJOD010000123.1:0-11086 GCA_964547525.1 uncultured Clostridiaceae bacterium | reverse complement strand
CCCGGCAAGTTTTATGATTATCCCAATGATAAATCCCGTTAAAAACCCTATTAGTCCCCATATTATAGGACCCCAGGTTAGTATGAATCCGTATACCGCACCAAAAATCGAAACTAATGTACCTAAAATCATTGGAGCATCCAACAAACTCTTGCCATCAGAATGGTGTATAGAGTCAAAAAGCTTTCTTTCTTCATTTTTTTTATCCATCGGTACAGCCAGAATATTATCTTTTTGTATTCCCTTCATTTGAAGTCCGGTAATAGCCATTTCCAAATATTTAGTTCGTTCAAAAGTTGAAACAACAAACATGTGCTCACCTCTTACTTTATTTAATCCTAACAAATGATTAAACTTTTTACTTTGATAATGTTTTTTTAAGAATTTACCTAGTTCCCAATCATACAGTTTATTATTTTCTACAGTATTTGCATATGCATCATACATGGCGAAAAAATAAACAGATGGTATATTTAAAAGCCAATGCATATTAACAATCGCCTTAACATTTTCAAAATTTCCGGTTAATGTACTATGTATCCCCGGCAATATATTTGATAAATATACAATGATTATCCAAAATATTAATAAAAAGCTTGCAGTAATAATTCGATGAATATATAACTGACCGGCTCCGGGCATAAGAGCCGACCAAGAAAAAGCATTTACAGGAACTCTCTTATCCAGATAATTTATTTCCATAGCACTGATATTGAAGGTTTGTACCTTCGCATCTTCCCTTGCAGCCAAGATATATTTGTGATTAATATCGACCGCCGTTCTGTAACTGTCCCATATAGAAAAAAAATATGTCGGAAGGTATAAAAGAACCCATCGGATGTCCAATATTTCCTTTGCCATTTCAAATTTCCCAATAAAAGAAAACAGGATTGCATAATTTATATTCGCTTTATAATTTACAAAAACTTCCCATATAAATAAAAGAAATCCCCTTAAATATTTTGATAACAAAAGATGTCCCAATCCAGGAAAGGCAAGCGACCAACCCGCAATAATCAAGGGATTTCTCAAGTGCAGTTGTGTTGTACCAACTGCACTTACATATGCAATTTTATGTCTAAAATCCGGTTTTGTGTTTTTTTGCATATTATAACTCCATTATAAACAATGTGTTATTAGGTTTTCATATTCGTTAAAATTTATTCAGTTTACAACATGAATTGATTATTATGTAATATTTGCCGAGTATAATACTTGAAAAATAAGTTCATCGGGCCGGTGTCCATTTAAAATCGAGTTTTAAAAATGTATCCTATTTAATAATAAAAAACCCCTGATATATTCATACCAAGGGTTTTAGTGTTTTATATAAGTTTCTCATTTTGTCAGTCAAGCATCTATAGTTATATTACTTTTATTATTTTAATCTTGCGAGTAAGTCTTTTTCTTAATCAGATTCCTTTGTATTTTACCACTTATGGTCTTAGGCAGTTCACTGACAAATTCAATAATTCTTGGATATTTGTACGGTGCCGTAACATCTTTTACATGCTCTTGCAACTCCAGAACCAATTTTTCACTTGGCTCATAACCTTTAGCCAATACCACGGTAGCTTTAACAACCTGACCTCTGACTTCATCCGGTGCCGGGGTTACGGCACACTCTAATACGGCTTTATGTTGTATAAGAGCGCTTTCCACTTCAAACGGTCCGATACGGTATCCGGAACTTTTTATAACATCATCCGAACGTCCTATGAACCAATAATAACCGTCTTCATCTTTGTAAGCTATATCTCCCGTATAATAAACACCATCATGCCATACCGATCGTGTAAGTTCATCATCTTTATAATATCCACCAAACAATCCGACATAATTTTTATCGGTATAAATGACAATTTGTCCTTCCTGACCCGGAGCACAAGACTCTCCGTTTTCATCCACAAGATCTACATCATATATTGGAGATGCTTTACCCATAGAACCGGGTTTTGGCTCCATCCATGGGAAATTTGCGATGGTAATGGTTAATTCCGTTTGCCCGTAGCCTTCATATAGTTTTAGCCCTGTCGCTTCAACCCATTGCTTGTATACTTCAGGATTTAGCGGTTCTCCGGCTATACTGCAGTGTTTTAATGAAGAAAAATCATACGACGACAAATTCTCTTTAATAAAAAATCTATACATTGTAGGAGGAGCACAAAATGTCGTCAGTTTGTACTTATCCATTATTTCTAAAACATTATTAGGAACAAATTTAATCATATCATAAACCATAACAGCCGATCCGCATATCCATTGACCGTATAGTTTGCCCCATGCGGATTTTGCCCATCCTGTATCGGATATGGTCAAGTGCAATCCGTCGTCCGTACAATTCAACCAATATTTAGCCGTAACAATATGTCCTAAAGGATATGTATAATCATGTTGAACCATTTTAGGCATTCCTGTGGTTCCTGATGTAAAGTATAAAAGCATGATGTCGCTGTTACAGGTACCTTCAGTACCTATCGGTCTTTTAAATTCTTCACTTTGGTTGTTTATTCCTTCTTCAAAAGACAGCCAACCGTCTTTTTTACCGTTAACCATAATTAAATTTTTAACCGATGGAGATTCAGGCATCGCCAATTCCAATTCACGAATTATCTCCGCTTCGTTAATAGAAACTACGGCCTTTACATCACCGGCTTCATTTCTGTATACTATATCTTTTTTTCTTAACAAATGCGTTGCGGGAATTCCTACCGCTCCAAGCTTATGAAGAGCTATAATTGAAAACCAGAATTCATATCTTCGCTTAAGAATAAGCATTACTTTATCGCCCTTTTTGATACCTATACTTTTAAAGTAATTAGCAACCTTACTACTATATTTTTTAATGTCTCCGAAAGTAAAAATTCGCTCTTCTCCGTTATCGTCACACCATACCAATGCAATCTTCCCCGGGCATTTATCAGCGTATACGTCAACCACGTCATATGCAAAATTGAAATTCTCGGGTATTCTTATATGGAAATTTTTAGCAAAATCTTCATAGCCATCATACTCTAATTGATCAACAAACTTCTCTAATAAATTCATATTAAACCCTTCCTATGTAAAATAATTTCGAATTACGAAAATTTACAAAAATACTCTTTTAAATAAAAAATATCTTATAAATAAAAAATACTTGCTCTCATATACGGAAATTTAATATAATCATGCACATTTAAATTTATTTTCTTAAAATACTACCACATATATAGAATAGTGTAAATAAAAATTTTTTTGCATATACTATAAAAAAGTATGGACTAAACTCATATTAATCGGCTTTTTACAGCTTGTACGGCTTGAAAGATTCCTTGATTGTTGTCTATTATAAAATCAGCGGTTTTTCGGTATGTTTCAATTCTTTGATCATATAAAGCCATAATTTTTTTAGAACCGTCATCTCCCACTAATAAAGGCCTTTTTTGTAAATCAGTATTTTGCAACAGCAAATCAGGGGAACGGTCTAAAAAAAATATCTTACCGGAATTTTTAAGCAAAGGTATATTTTCTTTTCTTGTTATTATACCTCCACCGGTGGATAGAACCAGCCCGTTGGCATTCATAAGAAGCTTTAGAGCATTTGTTTCTATCTCCCTAAAATAGCTTTCACCTATGTCAAATAAAACTGATATTTGTCCGAAATAATTCTCAATATACTCATCCGTATCTACAAACTCCCAAGATAACGACTTTGCAAGTGCTTTACCCACAGATGTCTTACCGCTTCCCGGCATGCCGATTAAAATAATATTATCACCGGCTTGTCTCTTCATTTGGTAATATATATCATCAATAAGTTCAGGGTCTATACTTATCTTATTCCATATCTCTTGGGATTTTACAGCTTGAGCAACGGTTGAAATCATTCCGTTTTGAGTATATTTACCGTTTCTTCTCGCTTTTTTTAGCAGCGTTGTCTCCCAAGGATAGTATAATAGATCAATAACACTGTCAAACCGTTCAATCAAATCACATTCCACCGGGCATGAACCGGTATCCGGGAACATACCTGTAGTAGTACAATTTAAAAATAACGAAACATCTTTACAGTCGGTTAACTCGTCTTCATCCATCACCGTACATGAGGAGTATCTGTTTTTTAATCTTTTTTTATCTTTTGTTACGATCGTTATTTGTGAAACATTTATATCGCTTAACACGGATATAACCGTGTTAAGCGGAGCACCGTATCCTGCAGTCAATACCTTTTTTTCGCTGAAATCCATCCCTGTTCGGGATAAAGCGTATGCTATACCATAATACTCGGTATTATCACCTTTTATTAACCCTTGCTCAAATGTCAATGTATTTACGACACCCGTTTTTTGAGCTTCCAATGATAAATTGTCAGACAATTGGTACGCAATCGACTGATACGGTGCTGCTACATTCAACCCTTTGTATCCGCAATTCAAAGCGTTTCTAATTACATCCGCAGCATCTTGCTCGTTTTCGCATTCTATTATCTTATAATCCTGCTCAATTTGTAAACTATTGCACAATATTTGATTTACGACAGGCAGTTTGTTATGTGTTAATTTTTTGCCTATTAATCCGTATTTACACATTTCCCTTACCTTTCGATACGGCTTTATACCGACATTTTAATACAAGCTCCCATTTATACTTTTCACTTTCATACCACGAATTTTTACAAGTTTAAATGTTTTTCATGGTCAAACTGATTCTCTTCTTTTTTTGATCCACATCAATTACTTTTACTTTAACCAGATCTCCAACCGATAAAATGTTTAAAGGGTTTTTTACAAATGAATCGCTCATTTGAGATATGTGAACCAACCCGTCTTGATGTACACCGATATCTATAAAAGCGCCAAAATCAGCTATGTTTCTTACAGCTCCGTCTAAAATCATTCCGGGTTTAAGATCTTTTATATCCATCACATCTTTTTTGAAAACAGGTTTCGGAAAGCTTTCTCGGATATCTCTTCCGGGTTTTTTAAGTTCTTCTATTATGTCGTTTAGTGTAGGCAGACCGATCTGAACTGTCTTAGCGAGGTTTTCACGACCGAACTTTTCTAATCTGGTATCCAAATCAGTAAGCTTATTGTTTTTCACATCATCAGGTGTGTATTCCAATATATTAATCATTTTACCTACCGCTTCATAGGATTCCGGATGTACTCCGGTATTGTCTAAGATATTATCACCTCCGGTTATTCTTAAAAAACCGGCACATTGTTCAAAAGTTTTTTCTCCCAATTGACTTATATTCGTTAATTGTGTTCTATCCTTAAAAACACCGTTTTGCTCTCTATACTTCACTATATTCTCCGAAATTGTCTTGTTAATACCCGAAATATATGACAATAATGAAGCTGATGCGGTGTTAAGGTCCACGCCAACTTGATTTACACAATCCTCAACTACACCGCCTAACGTTTGTGCCAATTTGGTTTTATTCATATCATGTTGATATTGTCCGACACCTATTGATTCCGGAGGAATCTTAACCAATTCCGCCATGGGATCTTGCAATCTTCTTGCTATGGATACGGCACTTCGCAAAGCAACATCAAATTCAGGAAACTCTTTCGCCCCTTGTTCCGAAGCGGAATACACCGAAGCACCGGCTTCATTTACTATTATATATGAAACATCCTTGTTCAATTCTCTTAATAATTCAGCGATAAAGTTCTCAGTTTCACCTGTGGCGGTACCGTTACCTATTGCAATAACATCCACATTATGATTTTCAATCAGCTCGCTAACAACCTTTTTGGCTTCATCAATCTTGTTCTGAGGGGGTGTAGGATATACAACCGATGTATCTAAAACCTTACCTGTATCATTTATGACAGCTATTTTACAGCCTGTCCGATATGCAGGATCAACTCCCATAACCGTTTTGTGTTTTACAGGAGGCTGCATTAAGAGACTTTTTAAGTTTGCGGAAAAAACAGTCATTGCTTTATCTTGCGCTTTGATGAACAAATCTCCCCTTATTTCATTCTCAATCGCAGGTACTATTAATCTTTTGTATGCGTCTGTGAGAGCCTTTTCCAAATACTCCACACATTCACCCTTTTCATTCGAGAGCATTCTCAACTTCAATCCGTTTAGGATTCTATTATCGTCAACTTGCATACCAACACTTAAAAATCCTTCTTTTTCTCCTCTGTTTATAGCCAATACCCTATGATCGGCAATGGTTTTTACAGGCTCATGATAATCGTAGTACATGGAGTAAACCGAATCTTCTTCCTTTTTATTGACACATTTTATAACAGCCGTATTAATAAAACGTGTTCTAACATAATCGCGAATTACCGGTGAATCTGAAAATGTTTCGGCAATAATATCTAAAGCTCCTTGCACGGCTTCCTCTGTATTGTTGACTTCTTTTTCCGGGTTAACATATTCCGAAGCTATCTCAGCCACAGTTTTTCCGGCTACCCGTTTATTCATAATTATTAAAGCCAAAGGTTCCAATCCTTTTCTTTTCGCCTCGGTAGCTCTGGTTTTTTTCTTGGGTTTAAACGGTCTATAGATGTCTTCTATTTCTCTTAATACAGTCGCCTTATTTAATTGCTCTTGTATTGTGTCGGTGAGTTTCCCTTGTTCTTCAATTAACCTTTTAACGTTTTCACGTCTCTCATTGAGGTTTCTTAAATATATAAGTCTTTCGGACAGTTTTCTCAATACAGTGTCATCCAAACCACCGGTGACTTCTTTTCTGTACCGTGCGATAAAAGGTACGGTATCACCTTGGTCTATGAGTTTTACCGTTTGCATAATCTGTTCTTTTTTTACATTCAATTCATTGCTCAATGTCAATATAATATCCATGCTTGCTCCATCCCTTTACTACGGAATTTTATTTACGCCATACATTATACCATATAATTACTTTAAATAACTAACAATAAATAACTATATGAAAAGTCTTTATATCTGTATTTGTGAAACCATATTATAAAGATCGCCATATTTTTGTAATAATCTGTACAATTATTAATACATAGGATATAATTTTAATAAAAATACGTAATAATCCACTTAAACCTGAATACCGGATCATTGTAAGATGCGAACTGTAAGAGACAATTAAAGTTGATTATTATCATTTTAACTTAGGAGGAATTGTATGGCATATAATGGAGTATTGGTTGATATACAAAAATGTATAGATTTGAAAAAACCGGATAGAGTTCCGGTATTTGCTCTAAGTGAAGAGTTTGATGTAAGAATGTCAGGTCAAATTTATTGTGATTATAACAGTAATTCTAAAATAATGGCCGAGAGCCAAATTCAAGCGATAAAAAAGTATGACTATGATTGGGCGTGGCTTCAAGTTGACGACTGTATTGAGTTTGAAGTTATGGGCGTAGGTGTTAAAGGCGGAGGAAACATCCTTCCGGCAACCTGTGATTATCTCCCCTTTTCGTACGAAACATTTAATAATTTAAAAATGCCTAAATTCAAAACCGAGGGACGAATGCCGATTTTATTAGATGCCATAAAGCGTATAAAAGACGAATTGGGTGATAGTGTGTGTGTAACAGGCCGTTGTGCCGCACCCTTGTCTTCTGTTACATTGTTGTATGGCATGATGCCAACGTATCTGGGCTTTTTTGACAATCCGCAGCTTATCAAAGATACATTGAAATTTTTTATAGAAATGCAATCATTGTGGGGCATAGAACAAATAAAAGCAGGTGCTGACGCTTTATGGTTCGGTGACTGTAACGCTTCAGGTCATTTGATTGATGTGGACACCTACATGGAATACGCATTCGAGGGTGTAAAGGTATGTGCCGATAATTATAAGAAAGAAGGAGCATGGTCATTTTATCATGCAAGTGAGCATTCAATACCTCATTTGAAGATTATGGCCAAAACCGGAGTAAGTGCAGTAAGTGCCGGCCCGGGTGTAGATATCGGTGAAGTCAAAAAGGCAATCGGAAAAGAAGTTTGCGTTATAGGAAATGTAAATCCGATTGAAACATTATTGGAGAAGACCGCTGAACAGGTTTATGAAGATTCAAAAGAAGTCATGTTAAAAGGAAAACCGGATGGAGGATATTTGTACAATTCCGGTGAAATGATACCGAGAGATGTTCCGGAAGAGAATATTTTGGCAATGGTTAAAGCGGGACGTGATTTCGGAACTTATTAGGAGGTGCGATATGCCTGTTAATGTAGCTGTTATCGGGTTAGGCCACAACGGTATGGCTTTTTGTGAAGAATATTATAAAAATCCGGCAAGTAATTTGGTGGCGGTATGCGATCAGGATGAAAGAAGGATGAAAGCTGCCGTTGAAAAATATAAAGTCAAAGGTTATTGTGACGACTCGGTTTTCAATGTCCCGAATCTTGAGGCTGTGTCAATCCATACCGGAGACTCGTCTCATAAAGAACCTTTTTTAAAAGCTATAAGGAATGGAAAACACATTTTCGTTGAAAAACCCATGGCAAACACAGTTGATGACGTAATTGAAATGGTTGAAGCTTCAAAAAAACATCCTGACTTGGTATGCCAGGTAGGTCAAGTATTAAGATTTGTAAATCAATATACAAAAATCAAGCATTTGGTGGATTCCGGCTTTTTTGGTGAGATAGCATATGTGGAAGCCGATTATATCCACGACTTGAGATATCAGTACTATATGGAAAAGTGGAAAGTTACCGATGAGATACCTATGGTTGGCGGTGGTTGCCATCCTTTGGATCTACTCAGATGGTATGTAGGAGAGGTTACACAAGTCAGTGCCATATCAAATCACATTACTTACAAACAGATGCACGAAGATACGTCGATTGTGGCAACATATAAATTTAAAAGCGGTGCCGTCGGAAAAGTTACCTGCCTTTACGGTTCACCCGGACCTTGTCCTGATATGTACAATCTAAAAATATACGGCACAAAAGCGTCCTTAGTACAACGGAAAATTTGTATAGACGCATTAGGCGATATATGGATCGACCTTCCGGAGAAAATGTTTGTACCTTCTCACCCGTATGCCCCTGAGGTGGCACACTTCCTGGACTGTATCACAAACGGAACGGAATGTATCGTTCCGGCATGGGACGGTGGGACATCGGCAATAGCAACATTGCTTGCAAGTGAATCGGCTAAAGACGGTACGGTAAAAATCATACCGGACATTCGCTGAGGTTATCCCGGAAAAATATTACCGGTTAGTATTTAGCGTTTCGGGTATATAATTTATTGAAGTTGCCGTATAAGGTTGAGTGACATTTTACATTGACGTTTAGTCCGGATTTTTGTGAAATAAATATAAATATCCCACTATATTTTATAAAAATATTCTTATTTCAAAAAAGGTTGCGCAACCAACCTTTTTTTGTTATAAAGGTTGTTAGAGTAATAAATTCGAAAAAGGTGGATACCTGTAGATTATAGCAAGTTTTATGTTGACTGTCTAAATATACATAATCGTTAACTGCAACCTGAAAATAAAACTAACAAAATCGAAGGAAACATATAGTAATGAGTGAAATAAAAGCGGCTTGTGATACCGCAAGGTTACAAAAATATATGAATATGGCGCTGGAAGAGGCAAAAAAAGCTTATATTATCGGTGAAGTACCGGTAGGCGCAGTTATTGTAAAAGACGATAATATTATAGCTAAAGCACACAATACCGTTGAACAGGATAATAATTCTACTCGTCATGCCGAAATGAACGTTATTCGGATAGCATGTGAGAAATTAAAGGTAAGGTCTTTACATGAATGTGAAATGTATGTTACGTTGGAACCTTGTGCCATGTGTACAGGTGCAATAATGCAAGCCCGGGTTGGAAAACTTTATTTCGGTGCGAAAGACGACACGGCAGGTGCCGTATTATCTAAAATTCAATTATTAGACATGCCTTTGGGTAATCGGAAAACCGAATATTATCCTAATATATTGGAAGAAGAATGTAGAATACTTCTTACAAGCTTCTTTAGTGAGGTTAGAACAAAATTTGCTTTAATGGACGGTATAAATGTATATAAAGTTTCAAAGAATTATTTTGACAATGATACGGTACTGCTGGCAAAAGCGTTGTTAGGTTCGTATATTGTACGACACATCAACGGAGAACGCCTTGTGGCGGAAATAATAGAAACCGAGGCTTATTGTGGGATTGAAGACAAAGGTTCACATTCTTTCGGTGGCAACAGAACACCTAGAACAGAGGTCATGTTCGGACCGGCGGGACACGCTTATATCTATTTGATATACGGAATGTATAATTGCTTAAATTTTGTAACACGTCCCGAAGGCATACCTTCGGCGGTACTGATCCGCTCGGTACGGCCGGTGGAAGGTTTTGACACCATGGCAAAGTTAAGATTCGGTACTAATGACTTGGATAAGAAAAAAAAACTATCTTTAACAAACGGCCCCGGGAAGTTATGCATGGCTTTAGGTCTTACAAAACAGCAAAATGGATTAGATTTGACAAGTGACGAATTGTACATTGTGCGACCTCATAAATTTAAAACGCTCGATATAGTGACTACCAAACGTATAAACATTGATTATGCGGAAGAAGCCGTCCATTACCCGTGGCGTTTCTATATTAAAGACAATCCGTATGTTTCCAAAAAATAATCGGTAGGAAGTTTTCAAACATTTTATAACGCGTTTGATACCCGTCGTTTTTGTTTAGAGTATGCTCTAAGATAATATATAGACGCCATGAAGAGCTTAAAAAGTACTTGCATATTACGCTTTTTAATATATTATATGCAAAAAACACTTTACCTTTTTGCAACCGGTTTTTAAAAGTTATTTACACTATTGATGAAACAGAGGTGAGATTTTTCTTTTGCAATTTAGAAGCTTTTTCATTCCGCTTTTTCATTCCCTTTTGAAAATTTATTTTTTCCCTTTACAAACAAGCTCGCATCTAGTAAAATACTTTATTGTAATCGAGCATTTGACCAAATTTTAAAAAAAGGTCGTAACAGGCTTAATTAAAACATCTTTTAAGTCCTTGCCGATTAAAATTATATGGAAGAGTATCGAAGTGGTTGTAACGGCCCTGACTCGAAATCAGGTTGTCGCGCAAGCGGCACGAGGGTTCGAATCCCTCCTCTTCCGCCA
>CAZJOD010000122.1:0-11400 GCA_964547525.1 uncultured Clostridiaceae bacterium | reverse complement strand
AGAATTTGGGGAATAATTGATGAACGTTTTATTTATGACATTACTTGATTTCAGTTCAATTGATGTAAGGTGTATTTATACGGATTTGATGAGATGTTTTGTTGAAAAAGGTCATCATGTCCATATAATATCACCATTAGAAAAAAGAAAAAACTCACAAACTTTAATGATCGATGAAAATAATTGTAAGATATTAAAACTACAAATAGGAAACATTCAAAAAACCGGAATAATCGAAAAAGGTATTACAACACTGACATTACAAAAAAAGTATATAGATGCTATAAAAAAATATTTTGTCGGTGTTAAATTTGATTTAGTAATATATTCCACTCCGCCCATAACTTTATATAAAGCTGTTAACTTTATTAAAAAAAGAGATAATGCCAAAGCATATCTGATGTTAAAAGATGTTTTTCCGCAAAATGCCGTAGACCTTGGTATGCTAAAAAAAAGCGGTGTAAAAGGGTTGGTATATAAGTATTTTAGATCCAAAGAAAAAAAATTATACAAGTTATCCGATTATATAGGGTGTATGTCCAAAGCTAATGTCGATTACATTTTAAAAAACAATCCTGATATACCTTCCGATAAAGTGGAAATATGCCCCAATAGTGTGGAACCGGTTCATTGTATCAAAGATTGCAAAAGGATAATTGAAACTGCAAATAAATACAACATACCGTCCGATAAAACAGTATTTATATATGGAGGTAATATAGGTAAACCCCAGGGTGTTAATTTTTTAATAGATTGTTTAAAGGCAAATATCAAAAATGAAAAGGTGTTTTTTGTAATTGCCGGATCCGGAACCGAATTTGGTAAATTATTATGTTTTATCGCCGATGAGAAGCCGGAAAACGTGTTATTGATAAAAGAGATACCGGTTGATGAATATGAAACGCTTGTAAAATCTTGTGATGTGGGGCTTATATTCCTGGATAACCGATTTACCATACCTAATTTTCCTTCAAGATTATTATCTTATATGCAAGCGGCTATCCCTGTATTGGCCGCTACCGATATCAATACCGATATAAGGCAGACCATCGAAGAGGGTGATTTCGGATTATGGTGTGAAAGCGGTGATTTAAACTTTTTTAATACACACGTAAATAAGTTGTGTGATAAAAATTTAAGGATGAAGTTGGGAGAAAACGCTCGTAGATATTTTGAAAAAAATTTTACATCAGAACTGTCATATAAAATTATAATGCAGCATTTTAACGGGAGAGATAAATGAAATACAATTTTGACATCGCTTTTTTAGGTGGTTTGTTCCCACCTGAAAAGTTACAAGAAATATTAAACAATTCTATCGGTATAGTTCAAAACGCCGCTAATGTACTACAATGGAACTTTGTTAACGGTATGGATCAAATAAACGAAACTCCGGTTAAAATTACTAATTTATTATTTATAGGATCTTATCCAAAAAGATATAAAAAGTTATTTATAGACACCTACAAGTTTGAGCATTGTAAAGGTGCGGATGATATAAATGTGGGGTTTATAAATTTAACGGGATTAAAACAGATTTTAAGTTTTTGGTTTTTGAAGCCTCGATTGAAAAAATGGGCTTTAAACAAATGTGATAACAAAGTTGTTATAGGATATGCTCTAACCGCTATATCGGCTAAAGGTTTAAATTACATAAAGAAAATTAACCCGAACATAACAACATGCATGATAGTACCCGACTTGCCGGCATACATGGATACATCAGAAACCAAATCGTTTTTATATAAGGTAATGAAAAAGATTGAATGGCGTTCAATAAAAAGAAATCTACCGAACGTGGACAGCTATGTTATGTTAACAAAGCATATGGCCGAATATTTAAAGATCAACAAACCTGTAGCAGTTATAGAAGGTATCTCATTGGATAAGTTTAAGAATATTTGCCGGAATCAGTCCCATCAGGGTATTAATACAATATTGTATACCGGTACGTTATATAAACGCTACGGAGTCATGAAATTGATTGAAGCTTTTCAAAATATACCGTTTGATAATTACAGGTTGATCTTAGCGGGATCCGGTGATTCGGAAGACCAAATAAATGAAGCGGCGGCACAGGACAACCGTATAATTTATTTAGGCACCATAAGTCATGATGATGTGTTAAGGCTGCAATTGGAAGCTACAGTTCTGGTTAATCCCAGACAAAACAACGAAGAATTTACAAAGTTTAGTTTTCCGTCAAAGATTATGGAATATTTATCATCAGGAGTTCCTGTCATTGCATATAAGCTTGATGGAATACCGGACGAATATGACGATTATTTATTTTATGTTCCTGATGATAATGTGGAGTCTTTAACAAACAAAATTATTGAAGTATGTTGTATGGATAAACAAGAATTAGAAAAGAAAGGGTGTATAGGTAGAGAGTTTGTTTTAAAAGAAAAAAATCGAGTTGTGCAAGCTGAAAAGATACTTTCTTTGTTAGAAAAAGCAAAAAGGAAGTAAACAGAAAAAAAGTGTAAGGTGATTTTAATGAAGGTTCTGATAATTAACATATCAATGATAGGTGACAATGATGCAACTGGTATAACTTTGAATAATTTGTTCGAAGGATTGCCGGGTGTTAAAATAATGCAGATATGTGTTGATACTGTAAACAGAGAGTATCACTCTCAAAAAGAAAAGGTTTTGTTTATAGAACCCGCATCTGTTCCTTTTGATTTAATTATAAGGAAAACCTTAAGATTGTTCGTTAAAACCGGCAATTTAAAGCTCGGTCCAAAATCCGGTTTGGTTCCGCAAAAAGGCGTAAAAAATGCACTACATGATTTTTTACGTGGTCTTATAGACATGTCACCGGTATTTTTGACTAAGGCGTTTAAACAAAAGATCGATGCGTTTAAACCGGATGTTATATATACAATGGGAGCAAACATCAGAACATTGCGATTGTCAAATTATTTTACCAAACGTTTTTATATACCCGCAGTGCTGCACCTTATGGATAACTGGCCTAAAACTATTTATACTACGAGCAGCCTTTCGAAATTTGCACGATACTCACTTTTAACGGAGCTTAGAAAATTACATAGCCGGTCGAAACTGTGCTTGTCCATAAGCAATGAAATGGCACAAATTTATTCAAAACGATATGGTGTAAATTATGAAACGGTGGGAAATATTTTTGATTTAGACGACCGGTTTTTATATGAAGAAAACAGGGACGGCGAAAAGGACGATGTTTTTACCTTGGTATATGCGGGAGGATTGCATCTGAATAGATATAAATCGTTAAAAATGCTGGCTATGGTGATAGAAAACATGAAAACCGACAAAAAGATAGTATTACACTTGTATGTACCAAAAGAGGACAAGTTAGGATATAAAGATCTTTTAAACTATGACTTTGCAATCTTTCATTCTTATTTGAATAAGGATGATTTGATAAATGTTTATAAAAACTCGGATTGTTTGGTACATGTGGAATCGTTTGATGAAAATATATATGAATTTATAAGATATTCCATATCGACAAAGATACCCGAATATGTCGGCTGCGGGAAGCCGATTTTATGCTTGGCACCCGATAGTATAGCGGTAAGCAAATTCATATCAGAAAACAAGGTGGGGTATGTGGCTGATAATGAAAAGTCGCTAGAAGCGGGGCTTAATATATTACTAAATGATAAAAAAGCTTATGAAGACTTTGTAAACAATGCAAAAACAGTATCTTTACAGTTTAAAAGATATGTAGTACAAGAAAAATTAATGAACGCTTTAGGTCAAGGAAAAAGGTAATGGGAGATTTAAAATGATAAAAAGGATAATCTATATATTATTGGTATTTTTATTTATATATGTACCGCCTGTCCCCGGAGTATATCTTTTACATGTATTATTTGCCGTATTCTTTTTAATAGGACTGATTAAAAAAGAATATGGTTTGTTCACAAATAAAAAATATCTTAATTGGCTTGTAGTACCTGCTTTTATATATGCAATTTATATAACATACATAAACGATCAAAATATCAACCAATATGTAATGGGGCTTTTCGTTTTATTCGTGGAAGTACCGTTTTGTGCTGTGTTTATGGTAAAATCAATTTCGCAGAACAATTACGATAAATTTATAGAGGCAATAATATTTGCAGGGTTAATTCAATCGGTTATTTCAATTTGTGCGTTCTTCATACCGGGTGTTCAAAACCGGATAATAGATCTTATGTCTATCGCAGATAAAAACGAGTATATCACCGGATTATATAAAAGCATGGGATTTTACAGACTATACGGGTGGAGTCAGTATTTAAATTTTACAATGCCGACTGTTCAAACGTTTTTAGCTTTCTTAGCGGTATATTATTCGTTGATTAAGAAAAGGCTCAGGTTGTTGTATGTGTTTTTTGCTTTTATTATGCTGTTTACAGCTGTCATAAATGCCAGATTGACGTATGTAGCGGCGGTTTGTTTGGTAGGAACGGTTGTGCTCGCGTTTTTGCTAATAAGATCGGGGAAAAAACAATTTATTAAGACCGCTGTATTTTCGACTATGGCATTGGTAGTATCGATGTGTGTTGTTCTTATGGTTTTAAAGGATACTTCTATTGTTAAATACAATCATGCTACCGAAGGATACAAATCCATATTTAATTTATTGCAAGGGGAGCTGACAGGATATTTCGGAGCCGTAATCAAAAGAAATTTTATTAATTTTCCCAAGGGTATGGACTTTTTGTTAGGTACGGGTAAAACCATATACTGGGATAAGGGAGGTTCGGATATAGGATATGTCAATGATATTTGGCTGGGAGGTATAATATATCTTTTATTATTATATCTCGGCTTAACATATAAATTTAAAAACATGCTGAGGATTCGTACGGACAAAAGATTTGCATTGTGGATGGCTTTATCAGGGTGGGTTTTATTTTTGGTGACGAATATAAAAGGTTTTATAGCGACAGATAATGAATTTATTCGACTTATGACCTTGATTTACTGCATACCTGCAGCTTATACGGTATTACCCGGGACAAAGCTTAAAGTACAAAAGGTCAACGATTATAAAAAATTAACAAAACATTGGGGTGCGGATTGGCAGACCCGTGAACCGTTAGTTAGTATCGGTTGTATAACATATAATCAAGAAGAATATATAGGACAAGCGATTTTGAGCTTTTTAGCACAAAAAACCGACTTTCCGTTTGAGATATTGATACATGACGATGCTTCAACCGATAAGACACCGGATATTATAAGGGAATATGAAATGAAATACCCGGATATTATAAAAGTAATTTATCAAAGCGAAAACCAATACTCAAAAGGTAAAAACGTATCTAAGTTTAATTACGACCGTGCACGAGGTAAGTATTACGCGTTCTGCGAAGGGGATGATTTTTGGATTGACCCGTATAAATTACAAAAACAAAGCGACTACATGATAAAAAACGAAAATTGCAGTTTTGTTGTTCATGCGGCATACAAGACTTATGAAGACGGTACGGTTATGAGAGATATGTTCAGGCCGTTTAAACAAAATAGAATTGTGTCTATAGAAGAAGTACTGGAGCGTTGGCTTTTCGCTACCAACTCCATAATGATTAAAACGGAATATATGAAGATTATACCGGAATTTTTTGCAGGTGCTCCTTGCGGTGATTATCCTTTGGCTGTATATATGGCTTATAAAGGTAGTGTTTATTATATTGACGAGTTTATGTCGGCATATAGAATGTTTGCAAAAAATTCTCTTACCAATTTACGTTTTAAAGAACATAATATCGAAAAAAGGTTGGATTTTGAAAAAAGATTTAATGAAATGCTTGATAAAATAAATGAATATACGGAATATAAATATCAAGATGCTGTAAAAAGGGCTGTTTTGTATAGAAACTTCAGGTTTTTAGTTGATGACGGAGATTTAAAGAGTATAAAAGATAAAAAGTATAAAGTGTTCTATAGGGAATTAAATTATAAAGAAAAATTAAGTTTAATTTTACGTAATAGTAATTCCAAGGTTTATATCAAGCTGTTAAAATTAAAGAAAAAGATATTAAAATAAAGAAATGAAGGGTGATTTATTTTCTTAATTACACTTCTTTAAAGGGTATTGGATGAATGAAAAAAGTACCGGAAATAAGGTAATAATAAATTTAATATGGAGATTGTTAGAAAGAGCGGGTGTTCAAGGGCTGCAATTTGTGATAGGCATTATATTGGCTCGTGTTCTATTTCCTGATGATTATGGTGTCATTGCACTTATCAACGCATTTGTACTGATTGCTGTGATATTGGTACAAAACGGATTTCATACCGCTTTGATTCAGAAAAAAGATGCTGATGATACGGATATATCTTCGGTCTTTTATATTAATCTTATGTTGGCTGCAACCCTTTATACTTTATTATATTTTACTTCCCCGTTTATAGCAAAATACCTTGATCAACCGTTATTCGTTCCTGTTATCCGGGTATTGTCGGTCATATTGTTTTTCGGTGCTGTAAACTCAATTCAGGTGGTAATATTATCTAAAAATATGCAGTTTAAAAAGTTCTTTTTAGGAAGTATAGGAGGGTCTGTTGTATCAGGGGCTTTGGGTATTTATATGGCTTACTCCGGGTATGGTGTTTGGGCGTTGGTTTGGCAACAAATTTCAAGCCAATTCATAAACATAGTGATTCTAGGGGTCATGATTAAATGGAAGCCTAAGCTTGTTTTTTCTTTTAATAGGTTGAAAAACTTATTCTCATACGGGTGGAAGCTTCTTAGCGCGTCTTTGCTAGACGGAGTATATCACAATATGTACAGTATCGTTATCGGTAAAATATTCAATTCCCAAACCTTGGGATTATATAACAGGGGAGAGCAGTTTCCAAAAATAATTGTAACTAATGTAAATGTGAGTTTGCAAAGTGTAATGCTTCCGGCTATGTGCGCAGAACAAGACGACATTGAAAAAATAAAAGCCATGATAAGACGTTCTGTAATTACAGGTTCTTTTATTGTTTTTCCTTTGATGATTGGCATGGCTGCGGCCGCTCGTCCTTTGATAACCGCTTTACTTACTGAAAAATGGATAGCCGCCGTTCCGTTTTTGCAAATCATGTGCATAACATATGCATTAATGCCTGTGCATTCTGTGAATCTGCAGGCAATAAACGCTATCGGAAGAAGTGATGTATTTTTAAAACTGGAGATAATAAAGAAAATAATAGGGATTTCGGTATTGTGTATATCCATACCCTTCGGTATATATGTTATGGTAGGTCTTCAACCTGTAATGTCTGTAATATCTATAGTGATAAACGCTTATCCAAATAAAAAGTTTTTCGGATACGGCTTCAAAGAGCAGCTAAATGATTTTTTGCCGACACTTATTATATCTTTTATAATGGGTGGCTTTATTTATTTATTGAGTTTTCCTAATTGGAATCCTTGGTTGACACTAATCATACAAGCCGGTTCAGGGATTGCCGTTTATTCAGGTCTTGCTTTCATATTTAAATTTGAAAGTCTGAATTATATCGCAAATACTGTAAAAAGTATGTTTGGAAAAACCGGTTGATAATATATGTGAAATGATATAATAATGACAGCGGTTTTTACCGTAATGCCGTTAAATTTTTTTTGAATTATAGAAGAGGAAGTAATGAACAAACCTATTTATGTTACAAAATCATCAATGCCTTCTTTTGAGGAGTATACAGAAGAAATAAAAGAATTATGGGAAAGTTGTATGTTGACTAATATGGGGGTAAAACATAAGAAACTTGAAGCTATGCTTAAGGCATTTCTCGATTGTCCTAACATAACACTTTTTACAAACGGTCATATGGCATTGGAATGTATATTGGAGGCATTCGAGCTTGAAGGTGAAGTGATTACGACGCCTTTTACATTTCCTTCAACGGTACATGCCATAACACGAAAAGGTCTAAAACCTGTATTTTGTGATATTGATTTTTATGACTATACTATAGATACTAAAAAGCTGGAAGAGCTTGTCACAGAAAAAACGTGTGCCGTTTTACCGGTACATATATACGGTAATCTTTGTAATGTAGAGGAAATTGACAGATTGGCAAAAAAACACCACATTAAAGTAATATATGATGCGGCCCATGCTTTTAATGTTACATTAAACGGAATAAACGCTGCGAATTTCGGAGATGCTTCAATGTTCAGTTTCCATGCCACTAAAGTGTTTAACACCATAGAAGGCGGCGCGGTGACATATAAGGATGAAAACCTTATTAAAAGATTAAACAATTTAAAAAATTTCGGCATTACAGGTCAAGAATCGGTGGAAGCTATAGGAACAAACGCAAAGATGAATGAGTTTCAAGCTGCGATGGGAATTTGTAATCTACGCCATATAACCGATGAAATAAATAAAAGAAAAACCGTATGGGACAAATATTTTGATAATCTATGGGGTGTAAAAGGGATTACATTTCAAAAACAAAGAGAAGGTATAAAGGGCAATTATGCATACTTTCCGGTAATTTTCAACGGATATAAAAAAAGTCGTGATCATGTATTTGAAGAATTAAAATCAAATGATATATTTGCAAGGAAGTATTTTTATCCGGTGATAAACGCATGTGGCTGTTACTGTGATAAGTATGATTCTAAAAACACACCGGTGGCCGAATATATATCGGAAAGGGTGTTGACATTACCTTTGTATGCGGATCTGTCTTTAAGGGATGTAGACAGAATATGTAAAATAATACTAGAATAAATCGTTTAGAATAGATTATAAAACAGTTTTACTGCAATAACTCACTTACTGTGAACCGGAGTGTACCGTTCATAGAAAATACATTCACTTCTAAATTAATTCTGTAGAATTAAAAAAATAATATTGTTTATTATGACGTTACAAATTGTTATAATATATAAGAACACATTAAATAGTATTAAACTTCAAAAAGAGGGATAAATATGTTTACAGGAAAAACACTTTTAGTTACAGGCGGCACCGGCAGTTTTGGAAATGCTGTTATGAAAAGGTTTCTTCATACCGATGTTAAAGAAATCAGGATTTTTTCAAGAGATGAAAAAAAGCAAGACGATATGAGGAAAATATACAAAAATGATAAATTAAAGTTTTATATCGGAGATGTAAGAGACGTATCAAGTGTAAAAAATGCAATGTATGGTGTGGATTTTATATTTCATGCGGCTGCGTTGAAGCAAGTGCCGTCATGTGAGTTCTTTCCACTTGAAGCGGTGAAGACCAATGTAATAGGAACAGATAACGTGCTTTCGGCTGCCATTTTATACGGAGTGAAGAAAGTCATTTGTCTTTCAACGGATAAAGCCGCATATCCTATAAATGCTATGGGAATATCCAAAGCTATGATGGAAAAAGTTTTTGTGGCTAAATCAAAAACGGTAGATCCGGATAAAACATTGATTTGTGGAACACGTTATGGTAATGTTATGGCGTCTAGGGGTTCGGTTATACCCTTATTTATAGAACAGATAAAATCCGGACAAGCATTGACCGTTACAAATCCTGACATGACAAGATTTTTGATGAGTTTGGAAGAAGCGGTTGAATTGGTGGTTTTTGCCTTTCAAAACGCTGAAGCGGGAGATATTATGGTTCAAAAAGCGCCTGCTTCTACTATAGGTGATCTGGCTTTGGCGGTAAAGGAGTTATTCAATGCAAAAAGTGAAATTAAAGTCATTGGAACACGTCATGGTGAAAAAGTATATGAAACTCTTTTAACTAAAGAGGAGTATTTGGTAGCTCAAGATATGGGTGGCTTTTTTAAGGTACCTGCCGATAAGAGAGACTTAAATTATGATAAATATTTTGTAGAAGGTCGTAATTTAAATATTGAAGAGGAGTACAACTCACATAATACCCAAAGATTGAACATAGAACAAATAAAAGAAAAGCTTTTAAAGCTTGACTATGTTAAAGCCGAATTAGGTGTTTAATCTACATAGTGCTTTACAGTACTTTATAACAGCTAAAAACAAAACCGTTTTATAAAATTAATTTATATATGAATACCGGAATAAAAAGAGGCTGATATAAATATAGAAAGGTGTTTTAATCATGAAATTACTAATAACAGGTGCAAAAGGATTTATCGGAAAAAACCTTGTTTCCGAACTGAAAAATAGGAAGTATACCGATATATTGGAATATGACGTGGATACCGATTCCGGTTTGCTTGATACATACTGTAAGAATGCCGATTTTGTCTTTCATCTTGCGGGAGTGAATCGGCCTAAAGACCAATCGGAATTTATGGAAGGTAATTTCGGATTTACATCTACATTATTAAACTCGTTAAAAAAATATGATAATAAATGTCCTATAATGATATCTTCTTCTATACAAGCGGCTATGGACAATCCTTACGGAAAAAGTAAAAAAGCCGGGGAAGACCTTTTGTTTGAATACGGTGAGATTACCGGTACAAAAATTTTGGTATACAGGTTCCCTAATGTATTCGGAAAATGGTGCAGACCTAATTATAACAGCGCGGTTGCTACATTTTGTTATAATATAGCAAGAGATATGCCCATTGTTGTAAATGATCGGAATGTAGTTATGAATCTGGTATACATAGATGATGTGGTGGATGAACTTATAAACGCGTTAAGCGGTAAAGAGAATATGACCGGTAGGTTCTGCTCGGTATCTACCGTACATACCGTTACTTTAGGAGATATAGTCGATTTAATCAGGTCATTTGCAAATAGCCGTGAAGAGCGTTCTGTACCTAATATGGCCGACGGTTTTACAAAAAAGCTCTACAGCACATATTTAAGTTATATTCCAACCGATCGATTCACTTACCCTCTTAAAATGAATATTGATCATAGAGGTTCTTTTACGGAGTTTATAAAAACAATAGATCGCGGACAAGTATCGATAAACATTTCAAAACCCGGAATTACAAAGGGAAATCATTGGCATAATACTAAAAACGAAAAATTTTTAGTGGTCAGCGGTAGGGGTGTAATACGATTCAGACATGCTCTGTCGGAGGAAGTGATCGAGTACTATGTAACCGGTGAAAGACTTGAAGTGTTAGATATTCCTGTAGGTTATACACATAATATAGAAAACTTAGGCGATACGGATATGGTAACTGTAATGTGGGCCAATGAGCTCTTCAATCCTGATAAACCGGATACCATATACCTGGAGGTATGAGATGACAAATAAATTAAAAGTAATGACAATCTTAGGAACGCGTCCTGAAATAATAAGGTTGTCGGAAGTAATTAAAAAATGTGATAAATATTTTGATCATAAATTGGTACACACAGGTCAAAATTGGGATTATACTTTAAATCAAATATTTTTTGACGATTTAAATTTAAGAGCGCCGGATTATTATTTGGAAGCTGTAGGTTCGGATTTGGGTGAGACTATCGGAAATATAATATCTAAA
>CAZJOD010000121.1:0-11430 GCA_964547525.1 uncultured Clostridiaceae bacterium | reverse complement strand
CCATTGTGACTGTGGAGGCGGGACATGGTATTCAGCCGATTATCCCGGTGCAATGAAAGAAACACTTAAAAAGGTTTTTGGATCGGCTTTTATTCCCGTTTTTATAAACGGATTCTGTGGAAACATAAACCATTGTGACTTTGAAAACGGATTTCATCAATATCCTGAGCATTATCGCAGAATGGGAAAGATGCTTGCGGCCGAAGTAATTCGTACGCGAGAAACGGCAGAAGCATGGGATGATGTAACTTTAGACGGAGCACATCAATATTATACATTACCTACACGAGAACCTTCGAACGAGTTGTTAATTTGGGCGGATCATGTGCTGGAAAATGTCGATTCGTCAGTTATTGATGTATTCTATGCAAAAGAAGCCAAAAGATATGAAAAAACGGGAGTACGACAGGTGCCTGTAATAGTGCAAACGATAAGAATAGGCGAACTTGGAGTATTTGGTATGCCCGGAGAAATTTATGTGGAATTTGCAAAACTGTTGAAGAAAAAATCCCCGGGGAAATATAGTATGTCAGCAAACCTTGCAAACGGGTGTGTCGGATATATACCTATAAAAGAGCTTTTTCAGCCCGGTATATATGAATCTCGACTATGTATTACAAGCCAATTGACACCCGATGCAGGATATGATATGAGCGAAAAGCTATTAAATTTATCTGAAAAATTATGGTTAAAAAATAATGTTTGAGAATAATCATGTTATTATAGAAAATCTATAAGAAAGTCGGTGTTTAACATGACCAATCGTGATAGATATAAAATGGACTTGTTTGTACAAAATATGTACAAAAACAATAAACCGAAATTGGATTTCGATCCTAATATGACAACAAGTGAATTTATGATTTGGAAATCAAATGTTATCCATAAAGCAAAAGAATTAATGCAATACCCGGATAATATGTTTGATAATCCTGTTGTGAATCATATTACGACAAAACATAGAGACGGGTACAGAATAGAAAAATATGAGATACAGCCTGAACCTGATTTATGGATTCCGTTTTTAGTTTTGATACCGGATAATGCATGCAAAGAAAATAAAGCACCTGCTGTTATGTGTTGTCCGGGATCGGCAACACCTAAAGAAACATTGTGCGGAGAGGATTTTTCAGATTTTTCATATCAACCGGCCACTGATACTTGGAAATATCCCTATGCAAATGCACAAGCTTTACATTTTGTAAAAAAAGGTATGGTGGCTGTTGCATCCGACAATCCGGGTACCGGAGAACAAGAAGGTACATACAATAGAAATCAGCTGTCTCTTAAAATGATTATGAAAGGTAGAAATTATGTAGGTTTAACGGTAATGTACAGACAGGCTATATTAAATTGGATCAAAAAGCAGGAGTATGTTGATCGTAATAAAATAGGCCTTACAGGGCATTCGTTAGGAACCGAATCTACGATGTTTTTATCTTTATTTGATGATGATATAAAAGCGGTGGTACATAATGATTTTGTTGCTAGTAACTATCAAAGAATTATATCTTGTTACCCTCCTGACAATTTTATTTACGGAGCTTTTTGGCATATGGTACCTAATATGCACGAATGGTTAAGCTTTGTTGAATTGCTTGCGGCGTGTGCACCAAAAAAACTTTTAGTATCTGAAGGTGGTGTTACGTCGGATTTGTTAAAGATCGTTAAAGCGTATGAGATTGCAGGATCATCGAATAATTTTAAATATGTTTATTATCCTGAATTTCAAGAAGAGAAAAATAGATTATATGACAATTCCGATATACCGGAAAATTTATCAATGGATGAATATTTCAAGTATAGTAATGTAAATCCTAAAAAACACTTTTTTAAATATGAAACTGCTGTACCATGGTTAGTTGAAGCGTTAAAGTAAATATTACTAGAATTACCCTTTGTACAGTTAAATCAAAGATTAATCCCGGTTGAAAATGCGATTTTTGAATAATTCGAATCGCATTTTTATGAAATTGGTTAAATATTATAATATTGTACACTGATAGAACATTAAAGTATTACAATAGGTATAATTATGTATTAATTTTTAATTAATTTGATACAATGGAAGCATTCATTTTTTGATATGATATCAAATGTATATTTATTTAAAGTTACTAAAATTTCTATTTAATATTGGGTTAAATTACTTATATATAAAAATATAAATTTTAAGAAGAGGATAAAAGCCAACACGTGAAATGCTATTTTCAATGTAGACTTAAAAACTAATTTGGATAATAACACATTGACTCAAATAATTGCAATCCTTATAATTGCTGCAGCTGCAGGATTTGTACAAACTGTCATCGGATTCGGATTTTCGATCGTAGCTTTGCCATTCATTGTTATGTTTTTACCCTTGCAGCAATCTGTGGCTATAATGTCAATCATAGGAGTTCTATGCTATATACGAGTGGTATGGCTGTTAAGAGCGCATATTGATTTTAAAATCGTATATATACCGCTAACTGCAAGTATAGTCGGTCGATTAATAGGTATTCAGTTTTTGTTTGGAGCAAAAACCGAATATATTAAAATATTGCTAGGTTTCTGTTTAATTGCGTTGGCGATTTACTTCACATTTTACAAAGAGAAAGTGAAAGTGAAGTATAATGTAAAAAACGGGTTGACATTCGGTTTTATAAGTGGAATATTTGCCGGGATGTTTAATATCGGAGGTCCACCGATTGTTCTTTATTATATGGCGGGAAACTTGAGTAAAGAAAAATATATGGCCACTTTACAATTATTTTTTACTATGACCACTTTATTTAGTGCATTTTTACATGCTATATACGGTAATATTAAAGTTACAACCTTAGCATTTTCCGGTATCGGGTTTGCAGGTGTTTTTATAGGTGGAATATTGGGTTCATTGGTATATAATAAAATGAACTTAAAAACTTTCAATTATGCAGTTTATGTTTTTTTAGTAGTATCAGGTATATATACTGTTGTTAATTCAATTATGATAATAATAATATGATTTTACTGCTATAATATAAAGTATTTGCAGTAAAATCATTATAATAATTGGTTATAGGTCTTTCTAATGCAAACTGTTTTTTCTGACGATCTCTTTCAAAGCGTATATAAAAGATTCCGATTCTGTAATACTTAAACTTCTGTTTATTGAAAACGGTGGATGTTCAGTTTTAAAAATCAATTTTACATTGTTTTCCGAACCTCTGACGGTTAAACTGCCGTCAGAGGTTTTCCATTTAATATTATTGAATTTTTCAAATTCAGATATAAGTAGATTTAAGTTATAATTGGAAATTCCCACTGAAAATGCATCAATACCGGCATCTGTATCCGCAGAATATCTTAAAAAAGCACCGTTATTATTTTCAACAGTAAAAAATATATCGTCGCCGACTCTGTATTCTTTCATAAACATTAATCTCCCCATTTTATTAGTAGTAATTGCTGCTTCTTAAAACATCTAAAAACATGTCAAGACAATCGTTATCATCATATACTTCTTTACAGATATTTAACCATTGTTTTTTAATTTGTTTTTCATCTAATTCCACTTCGTCATCCTGAAAATATTCGAAATATATATCTTCAACTTGATCAATATCATTTTCAAATAATTCTTCACCTACTGAAACAGCATTCTTAAATATATTTAATTCAAAAGACCATGTTTTGTTGTTGTCAAATTTTTTATTAAATTTATCTAAAATGGTTTCCAAGCTTTCATACTTTTGGTCGTCAGGCAAATCAAATAGCTTATCGATTTCATTTATTATCATATTCATAACCGGAATATCTTCTTTGTGATCCGAATTTTCAGTACTCTCCGCTCTTGAAAATAATTCTTCGGCTCTTATCATATCTTCGCTTTTATCCCATGAATCTCGATTTAGCCATACTTCAAAAAACCTGGGTAGACTTACATATCGAAGATACCCGATTAACATGTCTACATTCGGTATCAACTCCCACATGCCAACCCCTCCTGAACAAGGCGGAGGGCCGGACATAGATGTCCAAAGAAAAATAGTTTCCTCGTCGATGCCGGTTATATCATAATTTGCACCTGTTATGTCAGGTAAATTTTCTTCTCTTTGTTTCTGCCAATATTCGAATTTCGAAAAATCATTTTTGTTCATATTAAAATTCCGCCTTAAATGAAATTTATCGTCTATATTGTTTCCTGAAACATTCTAAAATACATTGGCAATAAAAATTAAACGTAGTAATATTTACATTTATTATTTCATTGAATCATGGACATTTTCAAGTCGTTGCTTTAAAATAGTATTGAATATTTGTCATTTATGTAATTATAACAAAGAGAAAATTTGTAAATCTAAAGTATAGATCAGTAAAAAATTTTGTTATTAAAAAGGAGCGCATTATATGGACAAGAAAATTGATACAAGATGGTGGGTAAACGAACCGTTATTGGTATACGAGCAGAATATGGCAACTTTACCGGGCATATCTAGTGGCAACGATTGGCAGGAAAAAGCCGATCCCGAAGTTGAAGTTAGACATATCAAAGCATCTAATGCACTTCAAACACACGGACTTAGTTTTATAGACGGTCATCTAAGCAATAAGGTTTGTTATTTTAAGTCCGATAAATTTAAACGATCAGGAAGAGATTATTTAGGTGAATACCTTGATAAATCAATAAAAGCAGGATATAGGACTATTGTATATTTTAATGTTCATGCAATAAAACCTGCATTTGGGAATGAGTACCCAAAATGGAAACAAATAAGATATGACGGAAGTACCATTGAGAATTTGTATGGAATAGAAACTTCCTTTTGTGTAAATTCAACCTGGAGAGATTGGGTTCGAGACGTTTGCCTGGATCTATGTAAGTATCCTATTGACGGCATTTTTTTTGATGGGCCTTGTTTGTATAACAACGCTTGTTATTGTGAAAATTGCCGTAAATTATATAAAGAAACGTATGGAAAAGAAATGCCGACTAAAGAACCCGGCAATCCTGAATTAAGAGAGTTGGCATTTTTCCAATCGAACAGTTTAAGAAGATTTTTTGAACATTGTAACAAAGCGATCAAAGAAGTAAGACCTGATGTAGCATTATACGGTAACTCAGGATCTCGCTCAGAGCCTTATTATGTGGTGGGTAGAAATAACAGAGTTTTGATGAAAGATCAGGATGTTTTATTAGCCGAAGGTGGATTTGTAGGTGGCGCATTAACAACACTCCCGCACTGGAAACAAGGATCTAATGCGAAATATTATCAAACACAAGCGGAAGGTAAGCCCACTATGGTGGCAAACAGTCCTGCACACGGCCCTTGGAGAAGCTACTACATAACAGAACCTGAACTTAGATTGGCAAACATTCAACCTCCTGTACACGGTTCAGGTGTTTGGTTTTCGTGTTTTCACTGGTTTAAAGATCAACCTGTGGCAAAAACAATGTGGAAAGACTATAAATTTTTCTCTGATAACAGAGATTATTATTTTAATACCCGCTCAATGGCAAGAGTTGCAATTGTTTGGCCGGAGGATTCTATTAATTTTTATGCGAAACCTTCTGTATTGCATGGTGATTTTACCCAAGGAGGACAAAAAGGGGAAAAAACAGGTGACATAAATGAAGAATTCAATGGATTTTATGATGCGTTATTAAAAGCCCATATACCGTGTGACATTATAGATGAAGAGAGTGTACGAAAAGAAGACATATTCAAATACGACCTGTTGATATTGCCGAATGTCGGATGCACAGGCAAAGAGTTTGACGACAGGTTAAAAGAATTTGTAAGAGAAGGCAGGAACGTTATCGCAAGTTTTGAAACATCTATATGTGACGAATGTGGTAACCGTGGATCAGATTTGAGTCTATCCGATCTTTTCGGAATTAAAATGCTACGCACACCTTTAAAACCGTTTCCTCATTTCTATTTCTTCCGTCAGGAAAATCGTAAAGATTTATTTAACGGCATTACTATTGACAGATTACCTTCACCGTTGGTAAGTACTGAAGTTTCGGTTACCAACGCACAGGTAATGAGTTATTATTCAGTAAAATTCAAAGGATGGGACGGTAGTGAAATTATGCCTTCGGAATTTCCTGCAATAACCATGAACAACTTCGGAAAAGGTAAAGCTGTGTATATGGCAGGTGTTTTCGGTGACCTTTATTGGAACTATAAACAGTCGGATATAAGACAATTACTGAAAAACTTGTTTTGTATGTTAAGCAAAAGGGATGTTGTACCTGAAAACTTAGAAATAAGTGTTGAATTGACATATAGAAGTAACTACGATAAAACTAGAGAAATGGTCAGCATGATTAATTTTACAGGTGGATTAAGCAGACCTTATGAAAAAATATATACTCAACATGATATTTTGCTTCATATACAAACATCAAAAAGCAAAGCTCGCACTTTGGTTGGTGGAGAAGAATTAATTACTAAACGAGATAATGACCATTTAATTGTTTCGCTACCCAAACTTGAATTATTTGAAACAATTGTATTGGAATAATAACTTTGTATATTATGTCTGTTATGTTTATACTAAAATCAAAGGAACGGTTCAATACCATATTATTAAATGAACCGTTCCTTTATATTAATTAATAAATGTCATTGGAGTGAATGTCTATTCAATGATTAATAAAATATTAAAAGAATGTAAGTAACCAATTGTAATTAACCTGGCAAAGCATTAAAATAAGTCTATAAGGAAAAATGTTGATTCGGTCGGCTTTTGCAATATGATGTAATATGCAAGTTGTATAATTATAATTTTTTAAGAGAGATATTGAAAAAAGTATTGTTATTTTCACAACGACTAAGGCGGTTTTTTATGACGGATAGAATAGAAGGTTTTCAAATTGAACAAATGAACGATACGAAGACTTTTAATTGCGAAGTGGATCTTCAAGATGCTTTGCTTTATGTTTATCTTAATAAGAGCTTTTACGGGTCCGGTTCTTGGACGGTAACATTTCATAATCATCCTGTGTATGAAGTGCATTTGATAAAAAGTGGAGAGCATCTTTTTAATATAAACCATAGGGAAATCACTCTGCATGCCGGTAGTTGTTGTATTATAAGTCCTCATGTATACCATTCCATTATGAATATTTCGGATGAGGTCACCTCTCGATGCAGTTTTAGATTCAGTATTGCACCAAAAAACGGAATGACTACATCGGAAATTATAAATTGTGCCAATCAAATTAATAAGTATTGTATATTCGAAAACAATATCAATCAAGTTAACTTAGTAGACCGGATAATAACGGAATTCGACAATACAAAACTTAGCTATACAGCTGTAATTAATAGCTATTTTGTACAGCTTGTTATTAGTATTCTAAGAGAAGTTTTTAAAACAATACAAGTTGAAGGAAAACCATTTTTAAAATGTACACAGGAGAATAGGGAAGCATTTATTGATGGATTTTTCAATTCATACTACATGAAAGATCTAAAAGTGCAGGATCTCGCACAAACGCTATATCTGAGCGTTCGACAGGTGACTCGGATTTTACAAGAGTCATATGGACTGACTTTTCTGCAAAAGCTTACGCAGCATCGTATCTATCATGCATGTTATCTATTGAGAAATAAAACATATACCGTTACAAAAATATCTGAAATGATCGGGTATAACAATCCTAATTTCTTTTTCAAAATATTTAAGCAAACAACAGGTATGACACCTAAAGAATATCGAAATATGCCTAAATAAAGATGGTCAACGAAAATAACGTTCTTTTATAATTTATAAATCTTTTGTTATAACTCCATATTTTATATGTGGTATATTGTTGAAATTTGTGTATTATTAGGCCATTGTTTTTAAAAAGATGGCATATTCGTTCATTTTAACATTACCCATACATTGTTATAATAAATAATAATAGTTTTATTATAAATGGTCTAATGTTTTTAAAGTGGAGGTTTAAAGTGATGGATTTTTCAGATAAGATGAGTGGTTATACACAAAAGAAACTGAATATAATGGTAATCATGGCGCATCCGGCTGATACTTTCGACCATTGTGGTGGTACATTGTTACACCATGTAAGAAGAGGGGATAATGTAACATTAGTAGCCGTATTACAGGGAATAAGGGTTCATGATGAGGTTGTATCGGATAAGTTGCGGTTTACAGGCGGTGGTTATAAAAAAGAAGAAGCTAAAACTTTACGAGATGATCGGGGTCTTATTAAAAACCAGGAAGTAATAAACGCCTGTAAGATTTTAGGCATTGATGATGTTCGTTTCATGGGTGTGGAGGATAAAATAAATCTTGTTAACGAGACCGATATTATCGCTATAGCAAAACTTATCCGGGAAGTTAAGCCCGATATTTTAATTACACATTATCCTAAAAGCAATATGGGAATTGGCCAGCACCCCCAAGTAGGAAACATGGTGGTTCAAGCTATGATGTTTGCAGGTAATGTAGACTTTGACGACCAAAATCCAGCACACCGTACACCACAAATGCTTTTCGCTTTTCCGGACAATTTTAATTTTAAAAGCACGGCATTAGATGCGGACACTACTTGCTATTGTGATTTATTTGTTGATGTGTCGGATGTGGTTGAGGAAATAACCAGAGCAAGAAATTGTATGAACAGTCAACAGTATAGTGGAAATTATGCTAAAAAATCAATAGAGACTTCATTCGGGGTAAATGGAAACAGAATGAAAACCGGTTACGCAGAACCTTTTATCCGTTATAAACCGGAGCTTACATATTATTTACCTTTACCGGAGCGGATGGAAAGATGGGCGAATGAAACAGAAAAAGAACAACTCGAAAGAAGAGCCTATATGGTTGCACCATATGTGAATTTATAAATAATGTATTGCCATATACATTGACTATAAATTATAAAAATAAACCGGAGAATTGATATGAAAAAATATGAAGAATTAAAAGAAGAAGCTTTATGTAAAAGACGAAGAGTTATATTCGATAATGATGGTGGAGACGTTGCAATACAATGTACAAAAGCAACCCCTGAAGAACTATTAGAAAAGCGTACAACAAAGTTGATTCGAAACGGCGTGGACACTTTGATCTATGTGACAAGAAGTTCCGGTTTCGGTCAATTTACTCATAATACTAAAAACGGTCAACTATTTACTGTGGTTGAAGATAGATATTGCAATAATATTGCTCATAAATTAATTGAAAACGGAAAAGATTGCTTACAGATTATACTGGAATACTGTCATGATAATGAATTGGAAGTCTTTTGGGGTATGCGAATGAATGACACACATGATGCGGCAAAAGAACCGGGGCCAAAAGCCTGTTTTTACAATAACAAAATTAAGTCACAACATCCTGAAAGATTATTAATAAACCGAACTAAGAAACAAAAGTATGGTGCTTGGTCTGCCGTAGATTATGCATTAGAGGATATACGAGAGTATGCATATAAATTTGTTGAAGAAATCTGTGAGAATTACGATATAGATGGGGTTGAGCTGGATTTTTTCAGACATCCTGTATTCTTTGCTTCTGTTGCTGATGGTGAAGCGGCAAGCTCTGATGAGTGCCGGCAGATGACCGAACTGTTAATACGTATCAAAGAAATGATTATTAAAAAAAGCGTCCAAAGACAAAGAGCTATTTTATTTGCTGTAAAAGTCCCTGATTCATTAGGGTATTGTAAAAAAATTGGATTGGATTTGAAAACATGGTTGGAGAGAGGGTTAATTGATATTCTAATTACAGGAGGATATTTTAAATTAAATGACCATGACTACAGTGTTAAATTGGCAAAAAAATATAATGTAAAATATGTTGCATCATTAGATGAAAATAGGATTGCAGATCCTGATGCAAGAGTGGACAGAGATTCGCTGAAATGTTACAGAGGCAGGGCACAAAACGCTTTTTATGCAGGTGCGAGCGGTGTGTTTTTATTTAATTATAATGGTATTGATTTAAAGCAATTTAGTGCCTCAAATGCTAATCTTACAAAAGAACTTGCTGAGGAAAAAACATTGGAACGTCTAAATAAAGATTATTTTGTAAGTATTCGCGGTATGGGACGTGCGGCTGGAGGAAACACACCGTATGACGAATATATGAATATGCCTGTTCTCAATCCGGCTTTAGCGGTAACATTAGATTGTGGTGAAATTTATGAAACATATATTATTATCGGAGAAGATATCAAAAAAAATGATGGGAAAGCAAAATTATGTGTGAGAATGCAAGGAGACATCAGTGTTTTCAAGATAACTGTCAATGGTTTTGATGTGTTTTATGAGGGTAAAGTAGATTTATATCATATTTTTCAAATTGATGTGGATTTTTTAAATGTGGGACGAAACGATATAAAAATTATATGTTCTTTATCAAAAGGAATAGTGGAAGATATAAAAATTTCTGTTTTTTATGATTCTCTCTAATGCAAAAGCCCTGGGTCAAAACAATTGATTAGAAATTTATATTGTAATAGTTGATATGTATTAAAAATAATTAAAAAGATAATATAGGAGGTAAAAATGATTAAAAAATTGATATCTTTATTAGTAACAGTTGCAATTCTTTTTAGTTTTGCGGCATGTGTACCTGAAAGCGAGACAGAACAGCCCATAAGCAATGATACTACTACAACCGGTTCACAAACCACTAAGACTACGACTACAACAGCTAAAGCCGTTACAACCACTCCGGAGCAAACTACTACCGGCTTAGTTAATCCCTTTGCTGAAAAAATGGAAATTTCATGGTTGGTGGGTATTTATACTTCACATTTATATGTAGAAGGTAGATGGGATGAGTTGGAATTAGAAGAAAAATTCAATGTTGATTTAAAAATGTGGAATGTGATGGTAGATTCCGGTAATATGGAACAAGTCATCATGATGTTAGCCGCAGGTGATGTTCCTGATTATGGTTTTTATTATCGTTCAGGGAAAGATTTGTACCCCCAAGGTTTGACACGAACGATATCTGAAGAAATGATTAAAAATTATTTTCCGAGTTATTATGCTCTATTTGAAAAAGAACCTATCGGTAGACTTTTTAATAAAGTAGAAGATGCAAAAGACCCGAATTTTGGTCAGTTCTATCATTTGATGATGTTAACCCATAGAGCAACACATAGCGGACATGTGCCCATGTGGAGATTGGACTGGTTGGAAGACTTAGGTTACCAATTAGACGACTTGGTTCCTGTAAGGAGCGAAGCTTACCCCCAATGGAATGACAGGGTATTTTTATCCACTACAAAGTTTTCAACCGCTGATGTGAAAGATATCCTAAAAGCTTTTACAGAAGATGATCCTGACGGTAATGGAGAGGATGATACATATGGATCCGGATTGTCTAATTTATCTTTGCTCGACTGTTACATAAGCTACGCTATGTTCGGTTTTGATCAAGCCAATGATCATATGTATAAAGACACTATAACAGGTGACTATGTTCCTTTCT
>CAZJOD010000120.1:0-11499 GCA_964547525.1 uncultured Clostridiaceae bacterium | reverse complement strand
CTATTTGGTATTATTCAAATTGGCGCACCGGTATACATTTTCTAAGATATTTTATAATTTTCGTCAAAAACTGCCGGGAGCTCCCGGCAGTTTTTGTATTTAAAAATTTAGAATACACCGTTTGCTTTATGACACATACAAAAATGTTCCGGGAAAATTTCACGATATTCGGGTACCTGTTCGGAACAGATTTTTTTAGCGTAAGGACACCGTGTATGAAACCTGCACCCAGAAGGTGGATTGGCAGGTGAAGGAATATCACCTTTAAGTATTATTCTCTTTTTAGTATAACGCATTGCCGGATCAGGGTATGGAACCGCCGAAAGGAGAGCCTCGGTATATGGATGTAACGGGTTTGAAAACAACTTTTTTTTGGGCGACATTTCAACAATATTACCTAAATACATTACAGCTACAGTATCGGAAATATATTCAACCACTGATAAATCATGTGATATAAAGAGATATGTCAAATCTCTTTTTTCTTGCAGCTCTTTTAGTAAATTAATAATTTGAGCTTGGATTGAGACATCTAAAGCGGATACCGGTTCATCTGCTACAATAAGCTTAGGTTTTAAAGCCAATGCTCGGGCAATACAAATTCTTTGTCTTTGGCCACCTGAAAACTCATGGGGATATCGATCTACAAAATGTGAGCTTAGTCCGCAATCTTCCAATACTTTCATTATATATGACCGGTATTCCTTCTTATCAACCACTTTATGTTCTCTTACCGCTTCACCTACATATTCTTCGATTTTATGTTCCCTTACAGCTTCGCCTACAATCTCACCCACAGGTAACCTGGGGTTCAAAGAAGAATACGGATCCTGGAAAATAATTTGAAATTTATCACGCATTTTTCTTAGTTCATTGTGTTTCATACTAAAAATGTCTATTTTATCAATAAATACTTCTCCTGCGGTATGAGGAATAAGACGCAAAATGGTACGGCCAATAGTAGTTTTTCCGCAACCTGATTCTCCTACAAGACCTAACGTCCGACCTTTTTTTATTGTAAAACTGACATCGTCTACAGCTTTAACAAAACCGCTTGTTCTTTGGAGAACCCCGGTTTTTATCGGGAAATAAGTTTTGAGGTTTCTAACTTCCACTAAATTGTTATTATCCATTATTACCTCCTATTAAGACTTTTTCCCTGACAGGATTAAAGCAACTTACTTTATGTGTATCACTAAGTGATAATATCTGCGGATATTTTCCAGAACATTGATCGGTACTAAATTCACAACGATTTTTATAATAGCAATAGCTTGGTAAATATATAGGGTTAGGCACATTACCCGGTATAGAATACAATCTTTCTTGGTCTGCGTTCAAGGAAGGACGGGATTTCATCAATCCGACAGTATATGGATGAGCCGGATTATAAAAGATATCTTCGGCTGTTCCTTGTTCAACAATTTTACCGGCATACATAACTATCACATAATCGGCCATTTCCGCAATTACCCCTAAATCATGAGTGATTAACATTATTGATGAATTTATTTTCTCTTTAAGCTTCTTTAAAAGATCAAGTATTTGTGCTTGAATAGTAACGTCCAAAGCGGTAGTAGGTTCATCTGCAATTATTAGTTGAGGATCACAGGATAAGGCCATTGCGATCATTACACGTTGTCGCATACCTCCGGATAGCTCATGAGGATAATTCTTATAAATACCCTCGGCTCGTGCTATACCTACCAAGTTAAGCATTTCTATGCAACGATCTCTTACCTGTGATTTTTTTAAATTCGGATTATGCAGACGGATACTTTCATCAATCTGATATCCTATGGTGAAAACGGGATTTAACGAGGTCATAGGTTCTTGAAAAATCATAGCTATTTCGTTTCCTCGAATTTTTTGGATTTCACTTAAGGGCATCTTTGGAATGTTAACCGCTCTGTTTTTGGATAATTGATTAAACCTGATACTACCTCCTGCAATTTGTCCTTGAGGATTTTGTAGAAGCCTCATTATTGCCAGGCTTGTAACGCTTTTCCCACACCCGGACTCACCGACTATTCCCACTGTTTTTCCGAAGGGAACATTAAAAGTTACACCGTCAACAGCTTTTACCGTACCTATATCTGTATAAAAGTATGCCTTTAGATCGTCAATTTCCAATAAATTATTGTTATTCTGCATTGTTACCAGATATTCTGATTCAGGTATAAACCTTCTTTTTTGTGTTTTTATATATTGTGTATATTTTTTATTATTAAATTTTTTAATTTCACGTAATCGGTTTCTTTTTTGTTTTTTATCCATATGATCACCTACCGTTTCATCTTAGGATCAAATGCGTCCCTAAGTCCGTCACCTACAAAATTAAAAGCTAAAACAGTGACAAGTATACATATCCCGGGAGGGATCCATATCCAAGGATTATTCTTCATTACGGTGGATGATGTAACCGCACTTACCATATTACCCCATGAAGCATAAGGTGCCGCTACCCCCACACCCAAAAAACTCATTGTAGATTCGGTTAAAATGATACCACCTAAGTCCATTGTAGCCATAACTATAATAAGAGGCATTACATTTGGAATTAAATGTTTGAAGATCTTACGAGAGGTACGCAGACCTACTGCCTCCGCAGCCTGCATGTACTCCATTTCGCGTAGGGAAAGAATTTGACCGCGAATCATCCGAGCTACTCCTGCCCAGTATAAAATACCCATAACGAACATGATGTAATAAATTTTATTGGCAGGTGATATTCTCAGTTGTAACATTATAGATGAAATAATAAGCATTAACGGGATAAATGGTATCGCGTAAAAAATTTCAACCATTCTCATTATAATCATATCAACCTTACCGCCGTAATATCCGGCTAAACCTCCTAATGTAACGCCAATAAGCAACTCCACAAAAACAACACATAGACCTACCAGAAGTGAAACACGGCCTCCGTACATAAGCCTTGTCAGCATATCCCTACCGCCTTGGTCGGTACCTAAGGGGTGAGTTTTAGAAGGAGCGGCCCTTGTTTTGAGTGTTGAATATACAATACGGGGGTCGGTCATTCTAATTTCTTCCACTAAATGATATTCCCATGTACCGGATATGGTTTGATACTTATCATCCACCATAACATCCAAAGCGAAAGAACCATCATCATAAAATGCTATAATAGCTTGTTCGCTTTTTTTAATGCCGCTTATAGCACTTATATAGTAATCTCCGCTTTTTGAGGTAAGTTTTATAATATCTCTCTCTTCAATAGAATTTAAGGAGCCTTTTGTTGTTTCAATAAAACTAACATTCTTACGCAATCTACCATATGTTTTTTCACTTACATAAGTGTAGCTGTCATCTATTTCTTTAATTAAAGCGGTAATATCTTCACCATCTGAAAGGGTATATTGCTCTTTAGAGAGGTAAAATATTTCAGTTTCGCTGTATGGAGTAAACAAAGGGCCCATAAAACAGAAAACAATCATGAGTATTAGCACGGCAATACCGGCTACAGCCAGTTTGTTCCTAAAAAATCGTCGCATTACCAGCTGCCCGGGTGTCATGATAACATGATTTCTTTCAAATTGATCATCTAAATTATCATACATATTTTGATTATCCACCATACTATCTCCTAACTGTAACGTATTCTAGGATCAACAACCGCATATAAAATATCGGCCAATAAGGTTCCGATCAAAGTTAAAACTGCAAGAAACATATTAAATCCCATTAAATACGGTATATCAGCTTGATAAGAGGCGTTAAGAGCCATATGTCCCAAACCCTCAATGGCAAAAAGACCTTCGGTAATAGCCGCTCCTGAGAAAAGTGCCGGTAGCATTCCTCCCACCATAGTTACTATGGGAATCAATGTGTTTCTGAATGCATGTTTACCGTATACTACTTGTTGAGGTAAACCTTTGGCTCGAGCTGTTCTTACATAATCGGAGTTTAATACTTCCAACATATTGGTTCTCGTATAACGAAGAAGACCACCTACATTTGTTATGACAAAGCATGTAATAGGTAAAATCATATGTCTCGCGTAATCGTTTAATTTCGCCCATGTAAAACCGGTATAGGTGACACGGGCGTTAAGCATACCTGCGACAGGCAGCAGGTTGAGCCCTAACGGACCGAATACTCTTTTGAGTATGACAGCGAAAAAGAAGATTGGTAAAGAAATACCCATGAATGTAAAGATAACAATAATATAATCGAATTTGGAATATTGCCTGGTAGCGGCAATCATTCCTAAAGGGATGGCCAATAGCAATTCAATAATCAAAGCGATAAATGCCACCGTAAAAGTGACAGGGGCGTATTTTTTTATTAAATAAGTCACCGGCTTTTTGTAGTAAAGTGAAGTTCCCAAATCTCCTTTTAACACGTTTCCAAGCCAGGAAAAGTAACCCTCGACAATTCCCGTATCAAGTCCATATAATTTACGCAGGTGATCTTTTTGCTCTTGTGTTATTTTTAGATTATTTGCAGTTGATATATCTACAAAATCAGAGGGCATTAATCGCGTAAGCGCATAAAGCATTATGGAAACACCGATAAGCACGATGAAACTAATTATCACTCTTCTGATAATGTATTGTTTCATTTTTTCTACTTCCTTCCGATATTAATGATGTCAGGGATATATCCCTATATTAAGTCACTTACATAAAGTATCTGTAACAGAAAATAGTTTTGATTATGCATATATTAAACCGGTATTATGTTATCGGATGTTAATATGTAAGGTAATAAATAACTGTTAACACACCATACTTATTATTAGTATCATGTTTACCTTAATTTAAAATAATTCTCTCCGTTATTATAACGGAGAGAATTATCAACAATTTTTAGTTAAGCTTAAGTTTCCAGAGTTGTTTTTCATATGTCCAGTATGTCGAAGTCTTTGGTAAGGATGATATGTCTACGGTAACGGGATTGTATACCAAACCGTTTTTCCTCTGATAAAGAGGCATTTCAACCGCTTCATCCATGACGATATCCAAAGCTTGTGCGACAAGTTTCTGCCTTTCTTTTAAATCGATTGTTATAACAATCTTTTCAAGCAGATTATCAAGAGTTGAGTTACTTATGTTTACACGATTCTGTCCGGCACCTGTCATGTAAGTTGTTCTTTGATCACATGTGGTTACGGCACCCCACGCTAAAACGAACATATCGGCTTCTCCGCTGTTCATAGCACTTTGCAATACTGCGAACTGTACATCGTTGATTATTAGTTCGCCACCCATTGCGGCCAGATCGTTTGCAGCTTGTGTTAACATTGCGTAACCGGGATGGTTACCTACACCGTCACCACCGATATAAACATTGAGAACGAGCTGTTTTCCGTTTTTAACTAATTTTCCGTTAACTTGTTCATACCCGGCTTGTTTGAAATAATCTAACGCTTTTGCAGGACTGTAGCCGTAGAACTCTTCAGCACCGTCCGGATATTCCGCTAATGTTGTTGTCATTGGGCGTTCTATGAGTTGGGCCATTGTTCCGTAATAACCTTCAACAGAAGGGCCACGGTTTAACAGGTGCATAAATCCTTTTCTGACAAGCTTGTCAACTTTATTCGCATTAATGCCCAAATAACCGTAACCGTTATTGTCCATTAAATCATATGCAAGACCGGCATCGATAAACTCCTGTAATTTGTCTTTGTTAAGTGTCGGATTGGCAATATCGATATTCCCCGCAACAAATGCCGCATAAATATCATCATCATTATATACTTGCCATTTTACAGTCGAGATGAACGGTTTGCCTTGGAAGTAATTTTCATTTGCAGTACAAGTAACTATGTTGTCTGCAAAACCACCCCATATATACGGACCGGATCCCATTGGCACATCCATATTTTTACTTACAACCGCCTCGGCTTTTCCCTTTGTAAATTCACCATAGTAATGGGAAGGTGCCAAGAAGCCGTTTACGGCACGGTCTCCGTAAATATTTACCGAATTATATAATACGGTACAAGTATAGTTATCAACTTTTTTAATACCCGATATGGTTGGTACATCAATTCCGTCGGCCAAATTACCTGCTATGTAATCCTCTGAAAGCTTGTTACCCCACCATGTAGAAGGATCATAGTATTGAGCATAATTTGTGTATTCTATTAAAGCAAGCAGTTCAAGCATGGCTTTCGGATCACTTGCATTTATTTTACCAAGTTCCTCTTCAAAGCCTTCATCAATGATATAATCTGTCCAGGTATAATCTTTTGCAACCAACCCGGCAGGATTCCCGTTCCACCAGCCTTCCAGATTTGTTTCAATTAAATATGTAAGGAAGTCTTCTTTTGATATGGTACCGGGGCTGTATTTTTGAGCCACCATTTTATCATATTCGGCTATTACTGTGGAATAATTGGGGTCGTCATAGTAGTATTCCTTCAATCCTACTATGTCCTCCGTATAGAATGTACTTGAAGGTCCTGTATACGAAGGATCGGCCAGTACATAATAGTAATAGATCAAGTCGTCAATCGTTACTTCGACACCGTCTGTGAACTTCATACCTTTTTTAATTTTAATAGTGTATTCCACTTGGGTATGACCGTCGGCAGCGGTTATTTCTTTGAATTTGATTGAACCGGCCCAATCCTGTAGCTGATTGTTCTCATTGACTATTTGCGGATTAACGAAGATTTGGTCAAGAACTTGCATGTCATAAGCACTTTCCGCATAGAACGGGTTGAATTTGCCCTCGAATGTCGCTGTGGCTATAACTAACGTGTCATATGTAGGGTTGTAAGATTGACAACCCGTCAACATGACTGTAAGCATAACCGCCGCAAGTAGGAGTGCAAAAAATGACCTTGGTTTCATACTTGATTCCTCCTTTTATTGACAATCAATCCTATATGGATTGACTAAATTATGCAGTAATCTTAACGTAACTATATATCATATTTTTTATATTGTAAATAGCTTTATGTAAGTATATGAAAAAAAGACTTTATATAGGTTTAATATGTTTATATTAATATATAAAATATTATAAGCAAGATTTAAAATCAATTTGTATATAAGCAATAAGTTAACAATTGTGTTTAAAATGAATAAAGCAAAAAAAATTCCTTATGATTTCAAATTTAGTTTTTGCATTGTATAAAATGGTAAATATACTATAAAAAATTTAAAAGATAATTGCATCCCGTATCCACAAAATATATAATTATTATTATATGGTGACGATTTGGATCCATATAAACTCTATTGCAAAAGGAGATTAGAATGAGTAAAATATTGGTTGCGTATGCCACAAAAACAGGGACTACAAAAGAAATATCGGAAGCTATCGGCAATACTTTGCAAAAACACGGATTAACGGTAAATGTTTCGGAGATAGATAAAGTCGATAGTTTAGATGAATATACGGGAATTGTAATTGGTGCTCCTATAAACGGCATGAAATGGATACCTGAAGCTTTAAAATTTGTTGAAGACAATATGGAAAAACTAAAAAGTACTCCTTGTGCGTGCTTTGCAGTTTCGTACCTGATTGTAGATGGCAGGGAAGTTTGGAAGAATGCCATAAAATCAAGCATGGACCAAATTAAAGCTAAAATTAATCCTTTTTCAACTTACATATTCGGAGGAAAAGTAGGTTCTCCGTTTCCCGCTCCCTTCAGGGTAATGTTCGGAATAAAAAAAGGAGCTCCTTTGGATGTGACAAACGAGCATAACGTAAACAAATGGGCCGAGGATTTGGTTACAGAATTTAAAAAGATTTAAAGGTCCTTTTGTTATTATTCTTAATTTATGTATGTAAGGCTTAGCTTCATTTACTATTTATCTATTATCTAACTTTTAACTACAAGTTATCACATTGAGTTCTACGGTATATAGAAAAGTTATTAATATAAAAACCAAGAGGTGAGAAGCATTGATATTGTTAGTGGAAGATGATAAATCTCTTAGCAGAGGTTTGGCTTTCGCACTTGAAAGCAAAGGTTTTTCTGTAAACTGTGCTTATACCGTGCAAGAAGCGGAGCGAAGGTTAAGTAACGGTTCATACGAATTGGTATTATTGGATGTGATGCTTCCTGATGGTAACGGGTTTGATTTATGTAAAAAAATAAGAAGGAATTCATCGGTACCTATAATATTTTTAACAGTTCAAGATGAAGAAACGGGGATAGTGATGGGTTTGGATAACGGAGCCGATGATTACATTACCAAACCTTTCGGACTTAGCGAGCTTATCTCCAGAGTCAATGCCGTGCTACGAAGATATAAGCAAAATGGGAGTCGTTCGGATTTTTCATCTAAAATAATCAGTAATGATATATTTTTGGATACCGATTCATACAAAGTTCAAAAGAACGGTGTGGATCTTTTACTGAGTGCAAATGAATATAGGTTGTTATTATTGTTTTTAAAAAATTCAGACAGAGTATTATCTAAAGAGTTTATCTTGTCCCGGCTTTCTGTTGAAGATACGGCATTTTATGATGAAAATACCATATCGGTTTATATAAGAAGGTTACGGGAAAAAATCGAAGATAATCCTTCGGAACCTGTAAATATTAAAACTGTACGGGGATTAGGGTACAGGTGGGTTGAGAGAAAAAGAAACGATGAATAAATGTGAAGTATATGTAACTCAAGGTGGTATTTATCATGTTTGCAAGTATTTTTAAAAATACCGAGCATCGAAATATATTAATTATTTTCATGATTATATTAATCATGATATTAGCTTTTTGCTTTATATATATTTCTGTACAATATCAAAATTTAAATATATTGTTAAGAGCCAGAGATTCTTATATAGTGGATATTGTATCGGAAAAATACCCTGAATTTTCTGATGAAATTGAATATGTTCTGTCTAAATATCCTGTAGAAGAAAAAAGTTCCACAATAATTAGAAAAGAGGATGTTCGATTTTATATTGCAGCGGACAGACTTTTATATGAAAATATGAAAAAGACCTTAACAGGTCTTTTGTTATTTATATCGGTAATCTTTATTATTTTATTTATAATAAGTTCCCTGCCTGTATTATCAATATATAACAGGCTAAAACAATTCACACTTCATATTGAAGGAATAATGACAGGAAGGTTTAATGTATTATCGGGTTATGAGGGAGAGGGAACCTCGGCTGTCTTGGCATACCAGCTTAATATGATGTCAGAGAGATTAAAGCATTCTTTTTTACAAATTAACAAAGAAAAAGAATACTTAAAAAAAATGATATCGTTAATATCACATCAATTTAAAACTCCTGTAGCTTCTTTAAAATTATTTAACGAACTTATGCTGGAAGGAGTTGACAATGAGACTCGTGTCGATTTTCTGCATAGGAGTATAGACGAACTTGATAAGATGGACTGGCTGGTTAACACCCTATTAAGGATCGCACGAATTGAAGCGGGCACAGTCGGTATAAACAAGCGCATGTTGAGCATTAATGATACTGTGAATAAAACGGTTGAAAGTGTTAAACCCATAAGCGCTGCAAAAAATATAAAAATAGAAGTTACGAGTAAGATGAATTATATTGTTTTACATGACAATACATGGATCTTTGAGGTTATGACCAACATATTAACAAACGCCATTAAATATACGGATGAAAAAGGCGACATAAATGTAAGATTATATCCGACAGGTAATATGTTGAATATTGATGTGGAAGATACGGGAAAAGGCATTAATCCGGAGCACCTGCCTCATATTTTTGAAATATTTTATCGTGGTGACGAAACTGACGACCGTAAAGGCTCCGGTTTAGGTCTTGCATTAACAAAGCTGATAGTAGAAAAGCACGGAGGGAACATATCAGTAAAAAGTCAAGTCGGTATAGGTAGCGTTTTTACAGTTAGCCTGCCAATGTTTTTAAGTCTAAAAGATTAGTTATTACGAAAGTTTTTAATCTTACTAAACTGTAAGGTAATGTCTATAGTATTGTAAGAATGCTTTGGTATAATTTTTTTGTAGACAAAATCATGGAGGTATTTATTGTGGTTATTTTAAAAGCGGATAAAATATCTAAAACCTATGGAAAAGGAGAAACAAAGATACATGCGTTAAAACCGGTTGATATTGAATTTAGAGGCGGGGAATTTGTAGCTGTGACAGGACCTAGCGGATCGGGGAAATCTACATTGCTGCATTTATTGGGGACATTGGATAAGCCTGATTCGGGGAAAATCTATTTGGCCGGAGATGATATTACTAAATATGACGATGAAAGATTGTCTATTGTCAGAAGAAGAAGTATGGGTTTTGTATTTCAATTCTTTAATCTGATACCTGTATTGACTGCATATGAAAATATAGTATTACCTGTAATTCTTGACGGAAGACAAATAGACAAAGTGTATGTGAATGAAATTATAAAAACTTTGGGACTGAATAACAGGCTTTCACATCTGCCCGGTGCCTTGTCCGGGGGACAGCAGCAAAGAGTTGCCATAGCAAGAGCTTTAGCGAACAAACCGTCAATTGTTTTTGCAGACGAACCTACCGGTAACTTAGACTCCGAATCCGGTTTGCAGGTGCTCAACTTATTAATTGAATCGGTAAAAAAGTTTAATCAAACGTTGGTTATGATCACACACGACATATCAATAGCTCAAAGAGCGGATAGAATTCTAACCATAGAAGACGGTAGGATAACCGGAGATAAGAAGGTGATAAAATGAAGAGTTACCTTGGCTTGTCTATACGATATATGAAAAAATTCTCGAATAGGACTCTTATGACATGTATGGGAATAATACTTGCCTGCGCTCTTATTTGTTCAATCGGAATAATCAGAGATAGCATGCATGCAACAGAAATAATCAGTGTATCTAAAAACTATGGTGAATTTCATTATGCTTTTTTAAACATAAGCGAATCTCAAGCAAAATTGGTGAGAAATCATATTTATGTTCAAAATGCAGGCATAGTTAAGAATATAGGGACGTTTAAGCTTAGTGACAGTGATGTTGAACTGGCTCTTGGACACTGGGATGAATCGGCTTTTGAATTAAACAGTTTGGTAATCTTATATGGTCGGATGCCTGATAAAGGTATGGAAATAATGCTAGAACAATCGGTATTAAAAAAACTAGGTACCGAATTTAATGAAGGTATGAAAATAAGTCTTAAACCGTATTCATACAATTTATCAGAGCTGCTGCCGGTTTTAGAACAAGAGTTTACTGTTACCGGAGTGTATAAAAGCGCCAGATGGAATGTTCAAACAGGTGTGCAGACCGGCTCGGTCGCACCTGTTTCGAAAGACGCATATAATAGTCTTATAGAAAACAATTCAACTAATATCAGTGTGTTTTTTAAAATAAAACCCGGTTTATCGTATTCAAAATCAAAGGACTTACTTTTGAGTTTAATAAAAAACGATATTTATTACGGAAATAATAATGTACAAATATATAATAACATAATGCTTCTGAGTTTACTAGGTGAAACCGAGGGTATGGGAGAAGGTATAAAAGGGGATTCAGTGGCAAGAATGATCCTTACGTTAATTATAATTGCAGCT
>CAZJOD010000119.1:0-12152 GCA_964547525.1 uncultured Clostridiaceae bacterium | reverse complement strand
GTGAAGATCAATGAGCTTACCACAATTATATTACCTGTATTTTTGAAGAATTTTGCCATGGCGGGAACTATAATACCCCTGTCGAAAAATTCTTCCTGGAGTGCGGGATGTAAGAAAGCATATGCTACAAACCAGATCGCCTCCACTCTTAATCCGTTTGTCAATACCATAACCAAGTATATAAATATGATCGGCCAAGCGGCACGGGAGTGTTTCATAGAAAATATTCTGCTTTTAAAAGTGTAACCTAATTTTCTAAATATTAGAAAAGGAATAAGGACACAAAAAAGAAAACCTTTTATAATCTGACCTACTTGAGCGGGCTTTATCACACTCCATAAATTCGATATCGGAATGGCAATTTTATTATCGATAAATTGCATTAACCAGGTATATCCGGGTATGAATGACATTACCGGAGTACCGTCTAAACCACCTGCTCTTTGAACAAAATCTATATTCTTTAAGAAAATAAATGCTGTATATGCTAAAACAACCCATAGTAAAAGACTACGTTTTTCTGTTTGAGCCTCAACGTTTCTTCTTGGAATTTTATCTTCATCTACGGCAAATAAAGCTAATGAAAAATACCCTATTATGAAAAAAAGACTGCCTAACACACCGCTTCTTATAGCCGTACCGATTTTAGCACCTTGATAAATATTTGAGAATACCTTAATGCCTATAAAAAATGCCAGTGTAATTAATATTCCGGCTGAGCATAGAATTTCGTTATAAAATATTCTTGATCTTTTCTTTATGTATACCCACATAAATTATTCCCCCTAAATTAATTCCATATTATATCTATCACAGGAAAATTATAATATGAAAGTATATATTAATCAAGAGAGTCGGTTTGTAAAGTTTTTTAATTATTGGGGCGGTGCATATAATTTTTTTGAAGAGAATTATATGCACCGCTAAATGGGTTGTAACTATAAAATTAATTAATGTAAATTTTTTGATTTATGTGAACAATCCGAAACACTTGTTCTGATTTCAAACTTATCATATTTTGACCCTAAATGTTTTTACTTCAAAAGGTTTAATTGTAAACATAAATCCGTCGTCAGTAAAATTTACATCACTCTTTTTATTTTCAAGCATATTTACTTCTTCGACGCTTTCAAATTTAAAGTTTAATATGATATTGATGTCGGAGGTCATTTTTTTTGATTCATAGAATCTTAGTATTATGTCTTCCGAACCGTTCTCCGAAGGTTTAATTGTATCTAAAAATACGTTTTTTGATTCGAATTTGATCAATGAATTAAAATCAGCGTAGCCTGCATGCATTGTAGGTGGATTATTAAGCTTGTAAGCTTCCTTTATCAGATCGGATTCCATGAAAGAACCGTTCCAAAAATACAGTGAGTAGGTAAACTCTTGAGTACCCTTGTCGGCATACATATCCGGAGCAAGACCGGATTTTAATAGGGTAAGATTAATACTGCAGCCTTCCATATTCACACCATATTTACAATCGTTTAATACCGCTACACCGTAGTTCTCTTCTGTCAATGCGGTCCATCTTTGGTTCGACACTTCAAAACGGTCTTGATCATACTGCCTTGATTGATGATTCGGTCTTTTTACATAACCGAATTGTATTTCGTTTAAAGCTTCATCGGTTTGTATGTTGACCGGAAAATTTACCTTTAATAATTTATGACTTTCATTCCAGTTTACCACGGTTTTAAAATCTATACGTGGACTGTTATTGTTTAGTATTACTTCCTGTTGATAATTGGAGTTGTTTATCTGTCTTTCAATGACTATGCTTTGGAACAAAGGACCTGAGGCACCTTTTGTTATTTTAGCTTTGTTTGGAAGCTTTACAGGAACATCCTTGTATGATGAGTCCAAATCCCAGTTATCCCAATTTGTAGGGACATCCTTATACATTTTTATGCTGTTACATATACCGTTTGATACTGTTCGATGATTTTTCTTATCATATATTTCGGTGATTTCACCATACTCGTTGAATACCAATTTTACAAAATCGTTTTCTAAAATGCCGGGGTTATCAACTTTTATAGCAGATGTCGATAAAGTTATTTCCGACTTTTTTAAAACAGTTGAACCGAACATTGGTATTTTAATATTAACATAATTTTTTCCGGTATAACTTTGAACAGATAATGGATTACCGTTTATGTTCGTAACTTGATCGAACCCCTCGGGAAGTGATACGATAAAATCCGCATCAAAACTTAATGAACTAAACCAAGTTATAAAATCGGAGTCGGACTTAACCGTCATACCAAGACAGTTGTCAATTATCTTATTTGTGCTGTTTTTTAATGTTTCATAATCTCTTTCCGCCTCAATATTAACTTGACGTATTGATGAACCCGGTAGTATATCATGGAATTGATTTAATAAAAGAAGTTTCCATTCGGCATCAAGACTTCTGCAATTAAAATTATTGCCTGCCAGTATATTAGAAAAGACGCCGTATACTTCGGCATCTCTTAACAAAACTTCACTTTTCCGGTTTCCTCTTTTAATTCTCGCTTGTGATGTAAGTGTTCCTCTATGAGCTTGAAAGTATAGTTCACCCTTATACGTATTGTTTATACCTTCTTCGGATGTCTTCAAATATTCAAAATAAGAAACAGGGTGGCACATTTCACATTTGGGTGAGCCCTCCAAGTCTTTTTGCCTTCTTATATATTCCAAATGGTCTCTTGTTGGTCCGCCTCCTCCGTCTCCGTAACCAAATGCAAACAGTCTTGATTCCACTTCCTCTTGTTCTCGATCTCTCCAACGGGAAATTACGGTTTCAGGATTAGAATGAGATTCATATCTTGTATGGAAATGAGACAAAATTTTTGTACCGTCGATACCTTCCCACCAAAATGTGATATATGGAAATTTCATACCTCCGTTATATGCCCAAAATATCTTTTGGGTTGAAAAATATTCAACTTCGCATTCTTTCAAAATCTGGGGTAACGACCCTGAATAGCCGAATACATCAGGCAGCCAGCATAACTTGCTATCGACACCGAACTCATCTTTATAAAACTTTTTACCGTATATAAACTGACGAACAAGGCTCTCGCCGGACGGTACATTTGTATCGGGTTCAACCCACATGGCTCCTTCCGGGATAAGCTGTCCTTTTTTTATGGATTTTAACATTCCTTCATAAAGATCCGGATAGTTGATTTTCACCATCTCAAACAAATGAGGTTGACTTTGAAGGAATTTATAATCATTATATTCTTCCATTAGAGATAACATGGTCCCGAAGGTTCTGGAACACTTTCTGACTGTTTCAGCCAAAGGCCACAACCAGGCTACATCTATGTGTGAATTGGCAATTGAAAAAAACACCGGGGCCGACGAACCGTTATGTGCTTCCATCAATGGTTTTACAATTTTTCTGAATTTTTTACAATCTTCATTAAGTTGTTCTGTCGACTGTTCCAAATCAATTGTCAAAGTATACTTTTTCAATAACTTGTCAATTTTTACAACACGCAAACTTTTAGGATCTATATTATTTCTAATCTCATAAAGTGTCTGTATATCCAGCCATAGCTGATATATGTCTTCGTTCCATATGCCTATAACCGATTCTCCTGTAACAGTTTGTTTTTCGGAAGGCTCCGGAACGGTTTCAAATCCGGGGTGAGCGGGTATGGATTCGTAAACTCTCGGCCCGTGGCCTGCATAGCATTCCATAAAGATATCATAACACTCGTTACCTTCAGCATTTTGAGTTAAAGTCACATATTTATGATAAAGATCAAACGCACCCCTGATTTTTCCGTTTATATATACCGAGCTTTCTCCACCGGGCTCACATGCAAATTCTATTCTTTTTCCTTTTAGAGATTCGTCTAAAATAACCGATGTTTTAAACCAGCAATACTCCCTGTTTTCCCCCCAAGGGGTTCCGGGTGCCATTTTTTCAAATGGTTTATCCTGTAACCGGTCAATATTCAATAAATCCTTAGTTTTGTATCCCAATAATTCAACATTCATTACAGGAGTAAAAAACCGTTTTTGTATATATTTTTGCCATTTTTCTATTCTTCTTCGATATTCCAAATCAAGTGCCATATATTTCCTCCCTATAGAGTCAGTGAATTAAGGGAACTATAATTCAAGTATTAATTCCATTTAATCATAAGAACCGTGTCCCCTTGATTCCTTTTATTAAATATTATACCGGTTATATTAACCTGCTTGCGCTGTTTTAAGTGAATTTAATTGTATTGTTTGATACTATATAAAAAGACCCTTTGATTCATTGGATGCTGAATTGCTTTTTAACATAATCTGAAATAAATCTTGACCGCATGTATTCGAATATTTTAGTAAAAGAGTACAATATTACTATAAATATGATAAAATAATATTGCAATACATTTATGTATAATAATCTGATACATGAAGAAAGGATTCTTATGAAAAAAATAATTGCTATATCATTGTTGATTTTCAGTTTATGTGGCTGTTCAAGGGTGTGGTTGAACGGTAATGATAATAAGCAAATCGATGTGTCGGATACCGGAATAACCGGTACTAATCTCAAAGGTACGGATAATATACTGACTCTGTTATATCCGTATGGAAATACAAAAGACCAAATGCAAAGCGTAATAACCCGACTTAACTTTTTAAGCAAAGACAGGTTGGGTGTTACTGTTAATATGATTACACCGGATGAATACAGAACCTTTCATTTGGATAACTACGAAGCATTCTTATACCAATCTTTATCATCAGGAATGGGACCGGATATTTTTATATCAATAGAAATCTATCATGACGCAAGTGTCGGAGGTATGAACAGCCCTATTCCAAATGATTTGGTTAATAACATAAAAAGCGGTTTTGTCACAGATTTAAATATGTACATAGATTCGAGCACCCCGTACTTGTCATATTTATACAACAGCTTTAAAAACATACTACCGTTTGTGAGTTACAAAGAGAATATTTACGGAATATATATGCCAAGAAGCTATAATACAAATCCTGCCTTTATAATCGACAGATCAATAGGCAATCAATTAAGTACGGCCGAATATAATTCAATACATGATGCAATTAATGCCTGTGTTGAGATTAATGAAAAAAAACTTAGAACTGATGACCAACAGATAATATTTGATCCACACAATGTAATTAAACACATTTTATATGATTCGAACTATTACAGTTTACTGTACGCACAACCTTTAATGTATTTATGTGATATTAATGACATGTCATGTAATGTGCATAGAATTGATGAAACAGATATATTGGATAAACTTTTTGTTTATAAAGATTTGTTTGAACAAAATTCAATCAAAGCGGGAGTAAACGATGTCAGAGATTTATTGAAAAATGGAAACGAAAATTTATTAGCAGCGGTTTTCTCTTATTCAACCTTTTTTAGCGTTGATGATAGTGTTTTTGATCGATCCAAGTATGACTTGCATATATTGACCGATTATAACAATTCGGTATCAGGTGGCCAAATGCTATTCAGTATGTTTATGGTATCTTCTTCATGTGAAAATCCAAAAAAAGCCGTTCAGTGGATAGATTGGTTGTATTCCGATCCGGAGGCTAACATACTTATTAAATATGGTATAAAGGATGTAAATTATAAAATTGACCCGGATACAAAAATATTATATCGGGACGATACTATGACACAATTTATACCGGTCATTAGTGGACACACTGTAGATAACGAAATTTGGCTGCCGGAGAGTTTCTATATAAATTTTCAAGATAAATGGTACACAGAAAAAATACTACAGAATATAACTATCTTTCCTATGACACAGTTAATTATACAAAGTTCCATCGAAGAAGAAATACCGTATCTATTAAAAATGAGAGAATTGCTTGGCAATAACAAATATGCCGATACAATTAATCAAGAAAACAGATTAAGAAGCACGCTTTTTATGATTTTTGAAAGCAGCGAGAAATACTCAGATTTAAAAAAGAAGCTGTTGGATTGTAAAAATGATGAATTCTTACAAGAAATTCAAAAAGTTATTAATGATAGCTTGAATTAAATAGTAACGGTAATCTTCTCTTAATTTCTTATGAATAAAAGTATGCAACGTTTGAAAAGATAAGAAGAAAAAGGAGATTTATTTTATCATGCATACTATGTGGAAGGGTTCTGTCAGTTTTGGACTGGTTAATATACCTGTAAAAATGTTTGCAGCTACCGAAGATAAGGATGTAAGATTTAAATATTTACACAAAGAATGCAACACGCCTATAAAATATGAAAAAGTTTGCCCCACATGTAACAAACAAATACAAGAAGAGGAAATAATAAGGGGATATGAGTATGAGCAAGGTAAGTTTGTTATTATAGATGAAAATGATTTGAATGCCCTTGGAGGCGAAAAAAGAGCACGTTCCATAGAAATCCTTGATTTTGTTCAATTATCTGAAATAGATCCTATTTATTTTGACAAATCATATTATCTTTCACCACAGGATACGGGAGAAAAAGCATATAACCTTTTAAGACAAGCAATGAATGATACAGGAAAAATTGCAATCGCTAAAATTACCATTCGAAATAAAGAAAGCTTAGCCGCATTAAGGGTATACAAAAATCTTTTAATTATGGAAACCATTTTTTATCCCGATGAGGTTAGAGAAATTTCATTAGTACCGGGTGTTCCGCAGGATATGTCTACCGATAAAAAAGAAATGGACATGGCTTCAAAATTGATAGAAAACCTGACCGAGGCATTTGATCCGTCAAAATATGTTAATACTTATAGGCAGGATCTGCTTGATTTGATTCATAAAAAGATCGAAGGACAGGAAATCAAGGCCGCTCCTTCGGCTCCCCAAGGTAATGTTATCGATATTATGGAAGCTTTACAGGCAAGCTTAAAGCAAACTGAAAAAGAAAACAAAAAGAAAAAGATCGGGTCAAAAAAACAGACAGGATAAAAGAAAGGGTGTTTTATGGAATGGATGGAACCTATGGAACCGGTGTTAACCGATTCGGTTGTTCGGACGGCCGGATATATACATCATATAAAATGGGACGGAATAAGAGGCTTGACATATGTGCAAAACGGACAAGTCAGGATATTTAATAAGTCAGGAAGAGAAAGGACAGGTTTTTATCCCGAAGCTGAGAAAATTGGAGAATTGATAAATGTAAAAGAAGCTGTGTTAGACGGTGAATTGGTAGTGTTTGATAAATCACGTCCCTCATTTCAATCGGTATTAAAACGAGACAGGTTAAACAATATAAGAAACCTTTCTTTGTTTATAGAAAAATATCCGGTTAGGTATATATTATTTGACATGCTTTGGTATAACGGAATGGATATTCGTTATCTTCCTCTAAATAAAAGAATGGATATGCTTCGTTCATGCTTCAAACCCAATGAATTTATAACCGTTACAGATGATTTTACCGACGGTGCAAAGCTTTTTGATTTGATGAAACATGAAAATTTGGAAGGAATAGTATCTAAAAGTCCCACCGGTTTCTACATAGGGGGGAAGAGACACAACTATTGGTACAAAACTAAAGTTCAAAAAAAGATCCTTGCTATAGTATTCGGATTAAATCTAAAAGAAGGATTTCCGAGTTCGTTAATTTTGGGGGTATATCATGACGGTATAGCTGTTTATATCGGAAGTGCCGCCATAGGTTTAAAGAATTCGGATCTTAGATTGTTAAGTACCTATACCGAAAGATTAAGACAGGATAACTGTCCCTTTGTAGAATATGATATTAGTGATAATGTAATTTGGTTGAAACCTTCTTTAACATGTTGGATTGGTTTTGCCGAACGGACAAGTGAAGGGTTGTTAAGACAACCTAGAATTTTAGGATTTACCGATCTGTCGGTGGATGAAGCTGTCGGGGATGAAATTATTACGTAAAAATTGTTCTTGCCAATAAATGGATAAATAATTTTAATATATAAATATATATGAAAGGGTTGATTTTACGGTTAAACAAACAAGCTCTGTTAAAATAAATGATAATGAAATTAAAATAAGTAATTTTGATAAGCTTTTATGGGAAGAAGCCGGAATATCAAAGATGGAATACATTCAGAAGTTGATTCTTTTGGCGCCATATATCTTACCGTATTCTAAAGACAGGCTCTTGACTTGCATAAGATATCCCGATGGTATATCAGGCAAGTCTTTTTATCAGAAAAACATACCCGAGCACGCACCTGAGTTTATAAAGACACGAGATTGGAATGATAACAAATATATCCTTTTAAACGATTTGGAAACATTGGTGTGGCTTGGGAATATGGCTGCTCTAGAACTACATGTGGCATTCGACAGAGGGGAAGATAAAAATCCGGACTGTCTTGTGTTCGATTTGGACCCTTCCGAAGGACAAAGCTTTAAAGAAGTTGCAAAAGGAGCGATTTTAATAAATGAAACCTTAGAGTCACTCAATATAAAAAGCTATTTGAAAACTTCAGGTGCCACCGGCCTTCAAATATACATTTATACAGCCGGTAAATATAATTATGATCAGGCCAGAGCCATTAATGAGTTTTTTGGCAAATTTTTCAGTCAAAAATATCCGGAAGTGTTTACAATAGAGCGGAAAACGGCAAAAAGAGGTAAAAATATTTACTTTGATTATTTACAGTTATGGCAGGGTAAAACCATTATTTGTCCGTATTCACCCAGAGCTGTTCTAAAGGCTTCTGTTGCAACACCTGTCACTTGGGAGGAATTAAAAAAAGGTGTGCATCCTTCGGATTTTAATTTATTGAATATAAAAGAACGATTGGACAAAACCGGAGATTTGTTTGCAGACCTGTTGAATCCGGAACGGTCGGCTGATCTGGATTTCATATTAGAGAAAACAGAAAAGTAATACATTCAAAATGTTTTAACATTTTTATAATATCACGGTGTTTTCCTGTATGTGTAAATTTTTTTCGCAAATATAGAACTTTTTTCATTTTTTTACCGTCTTATAAGTATAAATAATTTGTTTTAGGAGAGGTTACATGAAAAAACGAATAACAATTATATCTTTTACAATGGTTTTGGCAATGATATTAAGTATATTTGCAGTTCAAGCACATGATGATAATGCTGACATAATTCAGTTGAAGGGATTTGTTGATTACAACGATTTGGAAGGCGGATTTTACGAAGTAAACGGTTATAGGCTCATAGGTGAACAGGATTTTTCCCAATATACCGATAAGCTGGTTTCAATTTTATGTGTACCTGACCATTCGCCGAGTATATTTATGACAAAAGCGGTACGAGTAATTCAAATCGTTGAAATTGGTAATATAATGTATAAGGCTGAGTTACAGCAAGATATAGACGCTTTGGAAAAACGGTTGGATGAAAAGGTTATTACATATTCGGATTTTATAAATAAATATGGAGTTGATTCTAAAAGGGTTATAGACTTGGAAAATACTATAACGATCTTAAAAAATGAACTGAATGAGAAGATTGCTGTTTTACACAGAGTAATCACAGGCAAAAAAATTGACGATTCCGATACTGTTATATTGGAGGGAATATTAACATATACGAGTTTGGAAGGTGGTTTTTGGCAAGCTTCCGGTTACAGACTGGAAGGTGGGTTCGATTTTGGCTATTATATAGATAAAGCGATAAGGATAAAAGGTAAAATTGATGATTCCCCAAGCATTTACATGGTTCCGGCAATAAAAGTTTTTGAAATAGAGATTATTGATCCGGCCGCACTACGACAAAGCTTATATGAACAAGCAAGAATAAAGAAAGATCAAATAGACCGACTTAATGAACAATTAAAAGAATATAATCCCGGCTCACGTGATTTTTACATAGTACAAGAAAAAGTCGATTCGTTTAATAGAGAAGTCTGTTCCCTTCTTGAGCAAATAATTTTGATGGACGGAAACAGCATTGATGAAAATATTTATAGATTTTTAAGTCAATGTATTAAAACCGAACAAGGTAAAGTTAATTTGTTTGTAAACGGTAAGAAAACTGAGTATAACCAGGATGTAACACCTTATTTGGATAATGGCACTGCAATGGTTTCATATGCGACAGTTGCGGAGTATATGAACATTGAAGCATCTTTTTATCATGAAGAGAAGATGACAGTTTTAACAAAGGGTGATATTCATCTTAAAATGTTTATAGATTCCAATACAGCATATATTAATAACCAAAAAGTTACGTTGAATACACCCCCCAAAATAGTTCAAAACAGACAGGTCTTACCTTTAAGATTTGTTGTTGAAAGCTTGGGTGGAAAACTATATTGGATTCCTTCCGGAAATATGGCCATAGTTACTTTTGAATCACAAAAAGATATATGTTTGAATACCCAAGCGGATTTTTGGGTTAATTATAACAGAGGAACAGTGTCTTTAGGTCAGTGGGATTACAACTTTGATTTGGAGAAAACATTCGGGGAGCCTGTATCGCAAGAAATAATAGAATTAGGACAAAGTGCCGATACATTTGCAGGTTCTTATATAAAGACGGTAACATTTGAAGGTTTGAAGTTTAACTTGTTTTCACCCAAACAAAACGGAACGAACTTTTATATTACTAAAATTGAATTGGTTTCACCTAAGTATGTTACAAGCCGTGGTATAAAAGTTGGCGATTCATATGAGAAAATAATAAATGCATATTTTATATCCGATCCTGCGGGAATAAATGACTATAAAAATCATTCGTATGTTTTTTCAGACGGTGAGATATCTTATATAACATTTAATGTAGAGAACGGAATTGTTAAATCAATTGTTTTAGAAGTGCAAATGCATTGATTGATTTAACTGTAAAAACTCATAAACTGAACAGTAATTGAAATCTGTATACTCAACTTGCATTTTATAGCACAAGACAGGTATAAGTCATGATAAAACCACTTAACTTTGTTTTATGAAAAACAACAAAAAATTACCTGTTGACTTTAATAATTGTCGTGCTATAATGATAATACAATAAGTTTTCTGAGGCATTCGTGAAGCTTTTATTTTGAACCTACAGAGTTTAAAAGGGAGTTTGAACTGATCGGCGGATATCAGGCCCCAAGATAATTCCGAATTTCGGCAGGGGAAGATAGAAACCGACATGAAAACACCCACCTATCGTGAGATAGGTGTCAAAATGGAGGCAACGGTGCTTTGGAAATATGAAATTCAGCCATAAGTAAAAAATACTTATGGTTTTTTTATAGAGTAAATTTTTAAAAGTACTTTTTAAAATATATGCCAAGCCCGGTATGTTCGATGCATACCGGGCTTTTCTTAAATAGGATACAATTTAAAATTTGATTTTTATAAATGTAAGCCGGCACGGGGACGCTCGATGCGGCCACGGGTCTGATTTGTCTTAATTATTAATTATTACATTAATTATTATATTAAATTTTATTTATTCTAGGTTATTTCCAACCTTTACATTACCTCCGTTTGATTTTATAATTAAGTCAAGAATAGAAGGGGTGTGATTTAATGATAATATCAGGTAAAAAGAATGACAAAAAACAAATAGTTACGGCAGTTATAATTATTACTGTTGTTATTATTTTATTTATTACAGTTGCCACCACAAAAGTGGGGTTAGAGGGTGAGACTTTAATTATATCGGGAATTTACGGTATGAACGTGGATGTACAAAGCATTACAGATGTTTATACCGAGGATCAATTACCAAAAAATCTAAAAAGAAATAACGGAATGGATTTCTTTAAATTAAAATTAATAGGAAATTTTAGTTCGCCGGATTTAGGAAATATTAAAATGCTGGTACAAAATAGTAAAGGGCCTTATATATATGTAATGTTACAAAATTCTAAATTTGACTATATAATAATATCAAATGCCAATACACAAGAAACACTATCATTGTATGAACAAATAAAAAATGAGATTGGTAAATAATAATTATTTCTTACTGTGAACCACAACATACCGATGCCACTTGGCATTAAAAATGCCTTCATCAATTGAATTTACGACTCAGATTCAATGTTCGTTCGATTTTTGTAGCAAAATAATTTTTTTGAAAGAATCATGATTAAAATTGACAAATTTAAAAAACCGTAATTGTAATATTTACGGTTTTTTAAATGCCCTTTTGTCTTGACAAAGCTTTTTTTAGGGTTTAAAATAATAATTCGTAACGAAATA
>CAZJOD010000118.1:0-12225 GCA_964547525.1 uncultured Clostridiaceae bacterium | reverse complement strand
AACAATATTATGTTTTGTAATTTTCTTAAAACATTCTCTTTTTTAGAAAATCTAAAACCTATAAAAAACCATAATGAAAAAAGAGCAATGAATAAAGCTATGCTAGTAAAAAAAGCCTGCGGTCCTTCAAGTAATATTTCCGTTACTTTTTTTCCGGAGAACAACTCTTGAAAAAGCATAAAAGCAGACGAAATTAATAGTAATAATTTTATTGATGATAGTAAATTGATAAGCTTGGCATTATTATTACGAGTGTCCATTAAATCATATACAACCCCCTAAATTAGTGGAAGGGCTGCAAAGGATACCCTTATACAGCCTTCCTGCAAGTAGTGTTACTTGGATTGCAGCGATGTCGGCTCTTTCGGTTGATGTATAAATAACCAGCAAGCGGATGTAGCCAACAACGTCGCTACAACGGAAGCAATTCCGGCAACGATTTTCAATGATTTGTGTTTCATCGCTAACACTCCTTTCTTATAGAGTCATCCAAGGCAGATTATTTTAATCTTCATGAATGTTCAAAAGTAACACAATCAGTTACATAAATCCGTAAGCTTGTACAAATTTACAATAACTATAGAATTTATGCAAATCATAGACTTGATAACACGGATAGAAATTTTTATTTTTTGTTTGCAAATACCTGTAAAAATATACACCCCTATGTAACATACAGTATTACTTTGTAGCCTAATAAATTCCATCTTAAGTCTTTAACCCTAATAAAAGGTTTAATAAACAAGTCCGATTTCGATTATATCATAATATTTGTATAAATAACAGTTTTACTTATTAATTCATACATAGTTAATAAATATTTTATGTGCTAAAAATATATATTTGCATAATTAAACATTTGCAGATTTAATTATTAATTAATATATATCATATTTTTTATGTAAACGGTAGATAATTTGTATCGATACCTACATTTTTTATTATTTTATTTATATATTGGTATGTTTTTTTAGAATCAATTTCAAAATCATTAAACTTACACTCTACAGACACCCCTCTTGCATAACTAATTTCTTTCAATACTTTAAATAGGGACTGAAAATTAACACCGTTTTCAACAATAGCTCCGGGATAGCTTCTATTTTTATCGGCTATATGAATATGAAAAATATATTCCGGGAATTGACGTATAATATCGAAAGATTCGTTTTCCATGAACATATGATACGAGTCGGCTAATACCTTAATGTGCGGTAGTTGAAGTTCAATGACCAATTTTACGGCTTCTTCGACAGTATTTATAAAATTAGTTTCTTTTTTATTTAGCGGTTCTAAGGCTATTATAATACCCGTCTTATCGGCGTAAGACTCACATAAACATAGAAAATCTATAATCTGCTTTTCTCCTTCCCTATATGAAAAATCACTAGGGATACTTCTGGCTCCTCCACTTCCGAATATAATCGTCTCGCCTTCTACCCCTTTTATACGAGTCATTGCATGCTCAAGGTACTCGTTAATAGCTTGATTAGAAACATTAGGACCTGCCAACGGAATAGAAGGAGGAATAAAACTGTTAAATACAGGTACTTTAATTTTTGTCCCGGACAAAACTTTTTTCAAATCACAATATTCTTTATCAGATAAATTGGCTATGGACCCTACCGTCATTTCACCAAACGAATACCCTGAATCCGACAATATATTCATAGTGTTTTTAACATATTCCGGGGTATTTATAAAATTTGATCGCTTTGTTTCCAACTGAGGAACAAACGAAGCGGCAGGTAGACAGCATCCGATTTGCAACATTAATATCACCACCTTCAGATTTAACAATACTGTATTCTCTAAATTTTAATTTACGGACAATATTTACCGGTTCATTATAAATTCAGTATACCACAAAGAACAGAGCTGTTAAAGATAGTATAGAAAATTATAAAAGTTTTTCAGCAATTCTTAAAGTCTCTTAATTCTTTTTTTTTCAGTAAAATCATAATAAAAATTTACTTGAAATGTAAATAAAAAAATGTTAATGTTTTTATACGGCAATTAAGCGTTTGTATGTCCGATATATCAGTTCATATTAATTGTCAAATATGAATTTATTGGAGGATGAAATGGATTTTGAATATTACTGTCAAAAAAATAAGTTTGCGTATGATAATGTTTTAAGACGTGAAACTAAAGGTATTCCAATATCAATGATACACCTGATGCAACATTCGCATATTGAAAGAATAGCCGAAGTTCCCCCGGGGAGCTATATAAAAGATCCTGTCAACGTTTATTTAAAAGCCCAAAAAAAAATGAATGTTGATATTATAGATCAATTTATTCCTGAAAACCCCTTAACAATGGGCGATGGCGGGTATGAAGGAAAGCAGAAGACATCGACTACCGGAGCACATAAAATCACTGTAAACGGTATGGACATAAATACTCCGGAAGACGTAATATCACACATGGAAGCTTACATATTTCCTAAAATTCAAGTTGAAATAAAAAATTTTAAAGAAGAATCATATATAGAACAAATTTTCCAATCCGAAATAAAAATACAGCAATTGTTCGGAGAGGATATATTAAAAACAGGGTATGCGTTTTGTCCTTTTCCATTTATGAGATACGGCACATACGGGTATGTCGGGTATTTTTGTGCCTTCGCTTTGTATCCGGAGGTTATGGAAAAAGACTTTAAATTACAAGCCGAGCTTGCATATTTAAAAAACAAAGCAGCCGCAAAAGCTTATCAATTATATAAACTTCCGCCTCTATACAGAGCCGATCATGACATGACCGATTCAAGGGGAACTTTGGTTAACATAAAGGATATGGAAAGATTGTGGTTTCCGTACTTTGAAAAATGCTACAAACCTATAATAGATGCTAAAGTTACAGTTATATGGCATTGCGATGGTAATATAACGCCAATGGTGCCGGGTTTAATAGAATGTGGAGTTAAGGGATTTCAAGGCTTTCAATATGAAGACGGAGTAGATTATATAAAACTTTGCAAAATGAAAACACGAGACAATGAAGACTTATATATAAGAGCAGGTGTATCGGTTACAAGAACTTTACCAATGGGGAATCCGGACGATATTAAAAAAGAGCTGAAATTTTTAGTCGAAAACGGTCCGAAAACCGGATTATCACTCTCTATATCAAGTTCAATGGTACCCGGAGTAAAATGGGAAAATGTTAAAACTCTAATAGAAGGGTTAAACTATTACAGGACACATGGAAGAAGTTAAAAATATGAATGATTCTATTGCATAAAATTATGGGCAAAGGTGTTTTCAATGATAAACGGCAGGATGACGTTTAAGCGATACCGGTACATCGGGTTCTCAGAAAGTGAGTTTTTTGCAGTGAAATCATTTTATTAATACAAATTTGGAGGGAGTGATAATTTTTGTCAGTTGTTTGTGTTTTAGATGAAAGTATTAAAAAACAAAAACATTCGCAAAAGAAGAATTATTGGGATGTATATACTGAAGAAATATTAGACGAGTTGGGAATAGACACAAAAATAGTTTACGGTATTGAAAAGGCACTTGAGGATATATATCAATACAAATGTATTATATTAACCGATATGTATGTTTCTCAATCGATTGCAGTTCAGCTGGATAAATGGGTGGAAAACGGCGGTATTCTTATAGGTCTTAAAACCCGGGGATTGGACGATTTATTCGGTATATATGAAGAGAGTGAATTTTTACAAGCCGATGACGAGTTTACTATAAACGGATATATAACAATTTCTGAAAACATGCGTGAATACTTACCTATAGATGAAGCCTATTCATTCACATTACCTGTCATTTCCAATGTTCGGAAAGTGAAAACAACCCATTCCGCTGTAATAGGTGAAATGCTTGATCCCGTATCTCTTTCCATCTTCTCGGGACATTCCCGGTATTGTGCCGTATCGGTTTGTTCGAAAGGAAAAGGATATTGCTATTATTTTGCATATAACCTCGCACAAACACTTTGTGTAATTCATCAAGGCAGACCGGTAAACAGAGATTGGGACGGTGACGGAATGTACCGTTCAGGTGACGGAATAGCTTTAACATCGGCACATGATCTCTCTCTTCCATATGCGGATTATCATTTGTATATTTTACAAAAAATATTAGATAGGGCATGTTTACCCGCAAAACACTTCCTTCCACCAAAGGATAACGGTGTTGCGGATTTACTGCTACATTACGGAGGAGACGACGAAGCAGACCCCTCTAATGTCCAAAGACCCGCAATGGAAAAGATGAAAAATCGCAATCTACCTTATCATTTTAATATAATGCCAAAAAAAGATATGACCGGTTTTGCCATTGATAAATCATTATATAATGAAATTATAGAAAACGGGCAAGAATGTTCGATACACTTTAATTTTGTAAAAACAAGAGAGTTTTACACACAAAAAGAATTGGAAGAACAACTTGACCTGTACGAGTCGTATTATGGTAAAACCCCGGTAGCATCGGTTAACCACTGCCTGATGTTTACCGGATGGACCGAGCAGGCGAGATGGGCTTCGGCAAGGGGTATAAAAGGTGATAACGGTAGATCACATACACGATTAATGCCCGACCCTAACCCGATAAACGTTTTAGGCACAGCTTTCGGAACGACATATCCACATTTTGTATATGACGATTTCGAACACGATAATAAAAAACTACCCTATGTTTATATTCCCATTGTTTTTTATGAAGCGAGAGTGCGATTGGATGAGCACCGAGACGAGGATATCGAGCGGATCAGAAGTATAATAGACAGAGCAAAATATAATTCATGGACTATGGCAATGTTTTTTCATCCCGTTTATATTACTCGATCACCGGAGTGTAATGAAGCGATAGATCAAATATTAGAATATATCCATGAAAAAAAATACAGAGTGATTCACATGGGTACGGATCAAATTTGTCAATGGTGGTTTGACCGATCCGAAAGCAAAATAAAAATAAAAGAACAAACCGGCTCGCAATTAAAGCTTACAGTGTCTGCAAAAAGCAAACTCGGTTTGACCGTACGATTACCGGATACCGGCTATACATCCTGTATAGTAAGTGGTAAAAAAACACAATGCGAGCAAACGGAAGTATCCGGTAGAAGCTGCTTATTAATTAACGTTCCCTACGGAGAGCATGAAGTCGTATTTTTAAAGTAACAATTTGTTCTCTGTACACCGTGGTTCACAGTAAGTGAGTTATTGCATTGAAATCAACAATTAAATTATTATAATTAAGAGGAGTGTATATGAAAAAGTTTTTCTTGGATAGTCCTAAAGATTACAAGTTGATGTCACAAACCGGAGTTAAACAATATGTATATCCCCTGGAGTTTTCACACAATGCCATTTGGGACAGTAACGTAAGTCCTGAAGGAAAACTCTATTTCGGTCTGGCATCGGAAATTTTTACAGGAAACTATGTCAGGTTATGTGAATATGATTATGAAAACAATGACGTTATAAACTTATTTAATGTGGAAGATGTGATACTTCCAAACGATCGTACAATAAGAGCCAGCAAATTCCACACATCAATCAGTTTTATGAATGACGGAAAACTAATAATGACTACTCATACCACTGATAAGAGTCCGGCTCATCCCACATGGATGCCTGATGCATATTATAATCATATCTGGGAAGGTTTTCCCGGATCTCATATTATAACCTATGATCCCTTAACAAAAGTGGCATATAATTTAGGAATCCCCGTTCCTAGGGAATCCATCTATGGCGCATTATATGAGCCTGCTCACAACTGTTTATATTTCTTGGGTTTTTTCAAAGGACATTTATACAGATACTCCATTGATGATAAAAAAGTTATAGATATGGGTAAAGTCTCGGAAAATTATGCGTTCAGATTGGTCCTAGGACCCGATGGTAACATATATGGCGCATCTCGAAGCGGATATGTATATAAAGTAGACACCGCACAATTGAAAATTATTGATATGAATTATCAATTACCTCATTATAATTATAAATATCCGAGAGAATTTACAAATATCAGTGTCGGTCGTATAGGTCCCGATAATCGGCTATACTTTGCCGTTATGTTCGGTCCCGACATAGTAGCACTTGATACAAAAACCGGTGTGTTTGAAAATATGGGCCCTATTCTTCCCACAGAAAATTATATAAACGGTGAAAACAGATACGGTATATTCGGAATGGATTTTGACAGCAAAGGCATATTATGGTATGCCATTTCCTCGAAAAACGATACGTGGGATAAGCCCGAAACCGGTTTACCCTGCTCCTTATTCCGTTGGGATATTACAAAGGAAAAACAACCCGTTTGGATGGGTCTTCTCGGCACTAAAAAAAGAGTAGGTGCGTGGCTTAGTGAAGTGTGCGTCTCTAAAGACGATATATTGTACGCAATCGGCTCAAATCACAGTTTAGACGGACCTGACATTACCGCCGTTGACCTGAAGCTATTTGAATCCGATATGTATAATCTAACCGATGAGATAAACGATCCTTTTTGTGATCCTGACGCACCACAATATATAAAAAGTTCTAAAATTCTATTTGATTTAGATGAACTAAGTTCTCAAAATCCCGTTTCATTTGATTTAAAACCTTGCACAGCTCCTATTTTGTTATGGAGGAAATTGGCTCCCGATAACATAGAAAATTCAGGTGTTAAAGGTCTTTACTGGGATGACCGTAATCTCTTGCACGGTATCTGTGGTGAAGATAAAAAATTTATATTCGAGATAGCTAACAATGAGTCGGTTGATATCAAAGAAGCCGATAAATGCGATCCGGATTATGTAACGTGGTTATTGAACGTCATGGAACCCAAACCTTCGGATTTTGAATCTAAATTTACTTTACCGGCATATCCCGGCAGACAATATAAAGCGGTACCCGCAATTGATGTCGCTTTCTCAGGCGGCAGGCGTATAGTCGGTACTAAAGACGGTATGCTCGCTATTGTTTCGGACAAAGGTGTTTATTCTCTAGGTCCTGTGGCGCCTAACGGACCGATACATGCGATGACTGTCAACCCGGAAAGAACAATGCTATACGGGATAGCCGGTGATCTCGACGATATGGATTCGGTTTTCACCTATGACGATAAAAACGGTCTTTTATGGAGGGGGATAATTTCATACGAGTCACCTGATCATATAGGAGTTATATGTTGCACTAATCTTTCATGTTGTTCCATAAGTAAGGATGGTAAATATTTAGCCATAGCATCCGATGAAAGACTCGGTACCGTTTTGATTTATCGGTTATAATTGTTTTTATTAAAAAGGAGATATCGTCATGAATAAGACTTTGAGATTAGGGATAATAGGATTGGGTCACAGAGCTGTATATTTAATGAAGCTTTATAAAACACATCCTAATTGGAAAATCGTTGCTTTGTGTGATACCGCCCGCCCTTTAGTAGACGCAGCGGCGGCAGTCTTAGGAGACCCTGATGTTAAATGCTTCACATCATATGAAGAAATGGTCCGGTCGGTACCTATGGACGCACTATTTATCGCTATTAATCCCGATATACAAGCGGACATGGCATGTGATGCCATGAATAAAGGTTTACATGTAACTACCGAAGTGCCCGCCGCATATACCTTGGACCAATGTTGGAATTTAGTAAATACCGTAAAAAAGACAGGAGTAAAATACCAATTATGTGAGCAAACGCGGTATTGGGGTTTTATTAAAGCTTGGAGAGAGATGGCTAAAAGAGGGGATTTCGGTCATATACTTTTCATGGAGGGCGAATATTTACATTATGAAGAAAAATGGAAGTTTTGGGTCGATCCTTTAACAGGCGAACTGTTTGACGGATCAATCCCGCCGGAAGGCAAAAATGTTATACCTACTTGGAGAAACCGCACATTTATTCATCCGATTTATTATCTTCCTCATGAACTAAGTCCTCTGCTTAGTATAATAGACGACAAGGTGATAAAAGTATCGTGTATGGGAACAAGACCTCTAAGTTATCATACGAAAGATTTACCTTGCAGAGATATGGAGATAGCATTAATGCATACAAGCAAAGATACCGTTATAAGACTTGCGGTGGGCTTTACATCTCCTCATGCTCCCAGAAAAAAAATATCCGCCCATTGGTATCAAGTAATGGGTACAAAATGTACTGTTGAATGGTCAAGAACAAATGATGATAATCCCAAAATGTGGACAGCACAGGAAGGTACATGGAAAGATATGGATTGGACCCCGGAAATTAAGGACTCCGACGAGTTTATAAAAGCAAGCGGTCACGGTGGCGCCGATTGGTGGCCTGTCGACAGTTTCGCCAAGTCTATAATACACGATTTACCTGTACCTATGGATGTTTATAAAGCGGTTGAAACAGCGGCTCCTGCAATTTTAGCCGCACAATCATCTGAAAAAGGAGGAATTCTGTTGGAAGTCCCGGATTTCAGAGTTTAATATATTAATGATTAACTATTTTTTTACTGCAGAAGAACGAATAAATATTGGACTGTAATTGCAAAATCTGTTGGCGAAAATGCAGCATTTAAGCTGACAAAACGACAGGATGTCGCGTTGACCACGACAGTTAAAATGCAAGTTGAGCCTGTTATAGATTTCAATTACAGTTCAGTTTATGAGTTTTTACAGTGAAATATTAATGATTCTACTACGACATAATTAATAATAGTAGTTTAAGAGCTCAATATTATAAACATACTTTATAGAAGGTGAAAAATGGATACATTATCAAAAAACAATAGGAACACAAATCAAGACAGCTCAAGTTTTAATATGAGAAAAGGTCGTTGGAAGGCCGTTAATCTCAACGGACCTTTTGCACCTAGAGACGGTGCGGGTTTATTGTCTTTTAAAGGCAAGCTTTGGTTGCTAGGTGGCTGGAATCCGAAAGACAAAATAAATTTCCCTAATAATTGCAATTCTGAAGTGTGGTCTTCTCTAGACGGTACATTGTGGAAATGCGAAGTTACCGCCGCACCGTGGGAAGGTCGTCATACAGCGGGATATGCGGTCCATGACAACAAGATGTGGATTATCGGCGGAGATTGTATTCAAGGTAGATATCAACCGGATGTGTGGAGTTCTGAAAATGGAATTGATTGGGTACTCGTTAACGATAACGTACCATGGGGACAAAGAGCTTTGCATCACACCACGGTGTTTAAAGATAGGATTTGGGTCATGGGTGGTCAAACCGTACCCGGTTTTGTACCTTCCGAACCAAGAACTATATATTATAATGATGTGTGGTGTTCATCTGATGGTAAATTCTGGGATCAAGTAACTTCCGACGCCGGATGGGAACCTCGCGGTATGATAGGGAATAACGCCGTATTTAATGACAGAATGTGGATTATCGGCGGTGGTACTTATGATACGCCAGAATTTCCAATTCGCAAATATTTTAATGATGTCTGGAGTTCTTCGGACGGTACAAACTGGGAATGTCATACAAAAAACTGCCCTTGGCAAGGAAGGCAATATCATGAAATAGCCGCTTTTGACGGTTGTTTATGGGTAATGGAAGGCTTTGACGGAGTATTTAAAATAAAAGGACCGGACGGTTTAGTAAAAAATAAAAACCCCGACGGCAGCGGTAATCTCAAAGATGTATGGTATTCCACAGATGGCGTCAATTGGTTTGAACTGCCCGGTACACCTTGGTTACCTAGGCATGCGGCAAGTGTTACAGTTCATAATAATGCTTTGTGGATGGTTATGGGAAATAATATGACTCCGGATGTTTGGAAATTAGAATTTGAAAGTACATATTTGTAACAATATATGAAAAAGATAACATTAATAATTACATTTGTAACTATAATTGTGTTTGTTTCAGGTTGTAAAAATGCTACCAAACCTGAAAGCGTGGTTGCGAATTATTTAAAAGCGTTCAAGAGCTTCGATTTGGAAAAAGCAGCCTCATATACTGTCTCTAAGACCGATCCTTTATTGGTTTTAAATGTTGATATCGATAAAAATGATCTTGCTTTGTACAATTTTTATAAAAGTAATGCCAAAAAACTTACATTTAAAATTAAGGAATCCCGTTCCTATGATAGTAATGCCGTAGTATTCGTTCACTGTAAATATATCGACGGGACAAAATTTTATGAGCGGGTTATTGGCGAATACCTGCTTAGAGCCATGCAATTTGATTTTAACGGCTCTAACGATGATTATGACGATTTGTTAAATAATGTGTTAAAAGAAATGATACCTTCTTTCAAAAGTGTATATACAGAAAGATTAATTAGACTTGATTGTATAAAAATAGACGATGTTTGGATGATAGAAAAGATTACAGACGACATGGGGGACATACTGACGTTAAATTTAATTACTGTGACAAATGAACTCGGTAACCTCTTTCATAACCCTATTCATTGAAAAAATGTATCCATTTATAATTACCCGGGAAAAGTAACAGGTTCTGATTACTTTTCCCGAATCATATATTTGATTTCATTGCATTAGAATCATATTTAAATTACTCTATCTGTAAATATCAATCAATTGTTCTGATTGAGTCCATAATATCGGTATTGCAAACATTCTTTGCGGGTTTGACGGATGCAATAAACCCAAGGAAAAAAGCCGCCACAAATGATATAACAATATGTCCCCATGGCATATTCCATTGGAGCTTAATACTATTAACCGATTGCTCAACTATTTTATACATTGTTCGGCTTAACACCACAGCCATTATCGATCCTAAACCGGCACTTGTAAAAACAGCTATCATTGATTCCATAACCACTGTTCTTTTTAGTTGTTTTTTAGAAAATCCCACAGCCCGAAGCATTCCAAATTCTCTTTGTCTTATAATTACAGCCGTTCCCAATGTATTTATCATATTCAATGCGGCGATTATTATTAGAACTGTAATCAATCCGTACAAGAAAAGCATCCTTTGAGCTTGGGTCTTCTTAACATTTAAAATCTGCTCTTCATATGATATCAACGTTACACCGTCTAATTTTTCCGATATAACCATAAGATTTTTTTCAATGTAATTTTTATCCGCATCTTCACTTAGAAATATATCAATCCTACCATATCCGTTAAATCCAAAGAAATCACTAAAATCTTTTTCAGCCAAAATTACGGTATCTGTGTACAATTGACCCATGAATTCGGGTAAAATATCAGTTACAGACGAAATTTCATATGTTTCCGATATACTGTCCACAGTACTTATCTGTTCTTTCCCTATAAGTTCATTCTTAGAATCGAAAATATCCAAATTTTTATATATCATATGATTCATAACGAATTTATCGCCTTTTTCCCATAAAGTATACGGTTCATAAGTATAAAATATCACTTTCTTTTGCCCGGTTTCTCCGTATTCATTGTTATATATACCCAAAAAATTCGCTAAAGGAACCGCTAAATTGTCAGGTACCGAGATAGCTTGAACCGGAATTGCTTTTTCATCTTTTTTGAGCTCGAAACTCCAAGTTCTGGGTGATTGATTCTGATTATAAATATACGGGTACTTTTCTTTCAAAGCTTCGCTTATTTTTAAATCCGGATAAACCATATACGGATGCTGTAGCTGAAAGCAAGTTAACATGGATATCCCCGGTATTCGCTTTATATCTTCATAAACATCCTCATCAAGTAAATATTTGCTTCCCCCTGTTGCAATCGGACTTAATTTAGCGGTTAAAGAGTAATCACCGGGTATGTTTTGATTCTTTTCAATTTCATTTAGCACTTTCATATAAAAACCGAATGTGATAAACATAGTGATACCCAGCATTAATGAGAAGCAAGTTATTAAAAAGCGCGCTTTATGTCTCCATAAATTCATATAGGCAATTTTTCCATGCGCACCAAAAATTTTTGTAATGATGCTATGCCATCTTCTAACCTTTAGTTTACTTTCTTTTACAACCTGATTTTGTGATGTTACCGCCTGCATCGGTGATGCTTTAGAAGCGGTCAAAGCCGGAATGAAGGATGATACTATAACCGTCAAAAACACAATTATAGATGAATAAATCAATGTTGACGCATTCCACACGATACCTCCTGTAACATCAAACAAACCGGTAAACATAAATGCCGTAAAATATGAAAGGCAAATCCCTGCCACTATGCCGACGGGAATTGATATAACAGCCGTTACTAACGCCTCTGTCAATACTAATCGTGTGATTTGTCTTTTTGAAGTGCCTATACATCGTAATATGCCGAATTGACGTAGCCTTTGCAAAGAAGACATATGA
>CAZJOD010000117.1:0-12516 GCA_964547525.1 uncultured Clostridiaceae bacterium | reverse complement strand
ATCTCAAATATATAAAAGAACATGGTATTTCAATGTTTCTGGAAAAAGAAGAAGAAAAGTGGCGTTGCCCGGATTGTATGGACATTATTTGCTGTCATAACGGATTATGCATGAACTGCAATCTTGATAAAATGCTTCAGAATAAAAAATATCGTTGGAATGACAATTGAGATTTTTGATTTCTTAAAACAATCATATTTTAAATAACTTATTAATATCTCGAAATATTATAGTTTGATATTTATTATTAAACAACTTATCCTGTAAAAATTTTGTTTAATGTTTAATAAAACTATTTGCATTTCTTAATAACATATGTTAAGATTAACATATGTTATTAAGAGTGAGGTGAAATTATATTGATTAAATATGCAATTCTAGGTCTTTTGAGTTGGAAACCTTTTACGGGATACGAGCTTAAAAAAGTATTTGAAGAATCATCAAGTATGTACTGGTCCGGAAACAACAATCAAATTTATACGGCACTGGTAAAGCTGCGAGATGATGGATTTGTAACAAGTGAAACACAACATCAAGATGGATTACCGTCAAAAAAGGTTTATACAATTACTACAACAGGTATTTCTGAATTGAAGGATTGGGTTCTTTCCTCGCCGGAATTTCCTGAATATAAAAAACCGTTTTTGATACAATTGGCATGGGCGGATTTACTTAACAATCACGAACTTTTTGAACTCTTGACCAAATATGAAAATGAAATAAAAATGCAGTTAATGCTTCATCAAGAGAAAATAAAGAGAGGGAATGTTTCTCCGGAAAGAAGCAGTCGAGAAATTTTTATATGGAAAATGATAGATGAAAATGTCATATCATTTTATAGGAACGAGTATGAATGGATACAAAATTTACGAAATCAATTATTTGAACTCGAATTAAGTGAGGAGAAAAAGAAAATGGACTATAAGATAATTCGGAACGGAGATTTGAAATATATTGAATTTTTTTCTTGTATACATCCTATCGCTTCGGAGCAAGATGCTTTGAATTTGGTTGCGCTTTGTGGAGAACATGAGACAAACCTTCTGATGTTACATTCAGATGCGATTTCAGATGATTTTATTAACTTAAAAACAGGTGTCGCGGGGATGATACTGCAGAAGTTTGCTAATTATTATATCAAAGCGGTTGCAATTATCCCTACTGAGAGAATGAATAAAGGAAGGTTTAAGGATATGGTTATTGAATCGAATAGAGGAAACCAATTCGGAGTATTTTCTGAAAAAGATAAAGCGGAAAAGTGGTTGTTGAAAAAGGAATAAGGTGGCAAATAAATTATATAAAAATTTTAGTATGCAAATGTGAAACCTAAGGTACTTTATCGTTTACCTATTTTTATTGTTGTATATACATTTCAATTGTCCAAGGAGGATTAGTATGAATAGAAATATATATAAAACCGAAGAAGGAAGAAGTATTATTGAATCCAGGTATAAAAGAATATTAGCTGAATTTTCTTTATACCCTTTCGAACAATTTTTTACACCCACCAAATTGGCACAGACTCATGTATTAAGGTTTGGTGATAAATCAAAGCCTCCTGTTATAATGATTCATGGCTCTGTATCAAATAGTGCTACATGGCTTGGTTGTGTATCAGAATTCATAGATGATTTCTGCATCTATTGTATAGATATTCCCGGAGAACCGGGCTTGAGCGAGCCTGCAAGGTGTGTTTTAAATTCGGAAGAGCCTTATGAATGGCTTAATTCGTTACTTAACAATCTTGAAATCAAACAGGCTGACTTTGTTACAATGAGTCTTGGGAGTTGGTATGCTTTAAATTACGCTGTTAACAGTCCTGAGCGAATAAAAGCTTTAAGTATGATAACATCAGGTGGATTGGTACCCTCTAAAAATAGTTTTATTTTCAAGGTTATTTTATATTCCATGTTGGGGAAATTCGGAAAGAATAAGATTAACAGACTGATTTATCACAAGACCGAAGTACCTTTGGAAGTTCTTGAGTTCCAAGCCATTGCAACCAAACATTTTAATCCTGTTTTTGAGAAATTGCCGATATTTTCTGACGAACAAATAAAAAGAATTACATTTCCTGTTCAGTTTTTCGGCGGAAAATGCGATTCTTTGTTAGATTCAATGAAAACAGGTGCAAGGTTTAGTAAGTTACTTCCTCATTCTGATATACATATTTTAAAAGATACCGGGCATGTGATTATAAATCAGTTCCCTGTTGTTAAAGCTTTTTTATTGTCAAATAGAAAGTATTAGTATAGTATATCGAATAAGAGAGTAAATTGATTTAAAATATAATATAAAATTTTTATATTATAAAAGATTAAAGCGATTAAAATAAATATGCAAGATAGGAGTTTACAACATGAAAATAAAGCAAGATATGCATATACATACGCATTTGTCTTCGTGTTCGCGAGATCCGGAGCAAAATCCGAAAGCGATTATCGAATGGGCGGCACAAAATGGGTTAGACACAATTTGCTTTACCGACCATTTTTGGGACGAGACAATTCCTGGAGCTTCCGATTGGTATAAGCCACAAGATTTACAGCATATAGAAGCCATTCGAGAACAAATACCTTTAAGTACATTAGGTGTAAAAGTTTTAGTCGGGTGCGAAACTGAATTTATCGGAGGAAAGACCGTTGGTATTTCCAGGGCGGTAGCGGATAAAATGGATTTTATTAATTTGCCCTTTGACCATTTTCATATGAAAGATTTTGTTTGTCCTCATACTATAAAAACCGTCGAGCAAGTGGCTGAGTTGTGGCTAATCCGATTTGATGAAGTGTTAGAACTAGATTTACCTTGGCATAAAATCGCCCTGGCACATTGCAATGACATATTGGGTTTCAAACCTCAAATGAAGGCAATTTTTGAAATTTTACTGAATGATAATAAGCGAGAATTGCAAAGGCTTTTTATCCGTTGCGCTACACAAGGTACAAAAATTGAGATCAATACAAGTGTTTGCAGCTCACCGGTTTGGCAGGACCTGTTTTCTTATCATAAGGCGTTTTTCAGCATTGCCAAAGATAGCGGATGTTTATTTACCTTCGGGAGTGATGCTCATCACCCGAAAGCTTTGAACAACATTTTACCAGCGTCTTCGGTTGCGAAACGGCTTGGGTTGGAAAAACACCATATATATCAACCTTTGTAAAGTCCAATAACTTTATGATTAATTAACAGATTCTTTTGTTATTAATCCTTTAGAGCGGCTTCTTCAACGCCTTCCATTATAGCTGTTAAATTAGGTAAAAATCTTTCTTCCGGCACATCCTCCGTTATACCGATAATAAAACCGTCTCCGGGATGTGCCTCTTCAATAAGTTCCATAGTCAAAGGCTTAATCTTGTCGAGAGGTTCCAAATGCCATGCGGAAGGCCAGTTCAACCATAAAACTTTATTTGGCCATTTTTTTCGTGCTTCTTTTACCGGGGGACTAATTCCGGGATCGTACGCTTCAATATAATCAAGATCGGTATCTGCAATTGTATCCATAATCGTAGAATTATCCGCATCCAAGTGAGTTCCTATAAGTTTTCCTTTTTTATGCAGTATCTCGGCTGCTTCGTTATAATGAGTTACAAAATACTTTTTAAAATTTTCCACACCATGAATTTGAGGAACCACATTACCACCGTAATTTGCAAATTCCAAAGGGCCGTCTGCGACTATAGGATAAATTTTTCGTGCAATTTCTACGAATGTATCATAAAGCTTCATAATCTCGTCCCTATTATCCATCCATTCCAAACAGTAGGTCTCAGTGCCCATATAGGATGATATTAAGTTTTGAAGCGGTTCTAAAGGTATCTGATCTCTTACGACATAATCTTCTCCCGCTTCATTAAGTACTTTAGCCGCATAATCATAATTAGGCGTAATGACAGTATCGTTTATTAAAAAAGATAATGCTTTGTAATCGTCTTTGGTTTTAAACATGTGTTCAAATGTCCATGTAGTAAAACCTAAAGGTAGAACGAGAGTGGATAATTCTCCATAGGGGGTATCGTAATATGTGCGAACTAAGTTCCGTCCTTGTTCATCGGTAAAGCGTTGGGATCTTACTTTTACATTCGGTCGATGTGTACTATAGGATGTAATGCGCTTAACCGGACAAAGTCCCCTGCTTCTTAGATCCATCATAATTGAATTGTTCAGCAATTTCGAGTCATAAATTGTAAACGGAACCATGTCTGTGTCCATTCTTCGTAACGAATTCATTACTCTTTGTTTTGGTGTAATAGTTAACATCTTCGCTATCCCTCTCTTTTTAAATAATAGTGTAATAATTCTAATAGTATTTTAACATATAAATCAAAACTTTTATGTTATTTTTTGTTACAATATCATATTATCGTATAAGAAAATTATGTTTATAAGACTCATTCTACAACAATTATCTGCTATGATCAAAGAAGGGAATTTACTAGCTAATGTATTTAATCGTGCAGTGAGATCCTGCTTTTATACCGCTCAAAAAATATAGTGATGGGAAAATTCCTGTAAGGGATATCAGTACTCAAGTATTAGAGGATGCTTACAAAACTATTCTTGAGTATGAGAAGTTGATGTTCGGATATGATTTTCATCTTGTAATAAATCTGATGGATACTTATATCCGAAATATAAATAAATATCGGTCTAAAAATATCAGAGAAGCCGATAATAAAGATGATAACAATATTCGTATGCATGTTTTAGCTGATGCATTCCATATGATACGTACGGCTGCAGTTCTTATGCATCCAATAGCTCCTGACGGCACAGAAATGATTCTGGATTATTTTATTACAGGCAACAACTGTCTTTTGATATCATAGTAATGGGCGTTGTTAATTCTTGTAGTAAGTTTATAGCATAAACACTACCTTTTTCACTTATTTTATAATGTGTCCATTTTCCATCTTGACGGCTTTCAACAATACCGGACTCTACTAGAACCTTCATGTGGTAGGAGAGTCCTGATTGACCTAAGTCTATTCGTTCCAATAAAACACAGGCACATTTCTCGCCTCCGCGTAATAATGCAAGTATTTGCAAGCGTTTTTCATCACAAAAAGCTTTGAAGACTTTGGCGTTTTCTTCATGAATCTTCAATGTAATCACCTCATATCAAAAATTTTCGATATTCGTACTTATTATATGTTCCATACTAAGTTTTTGTCAATATTGGTCTGAAAAATTTTCTTATTGTAATACATACACTTCAATAAGAATCTTATACTACCAAGAGACTAGAAAATGGTATAATACTATTAGATGTTATAGGCCTTTCTTATTATATAGTAACCGGTGTGTTAAAAAATTATTATTAAAATATATTCGGTTACCGAATATCAAAAACTATTATAAAAAGGGGTTTTGCTGTGAAAGAAAATAAAACTTTTAATACTACTACCTATGCTCCCGGTGATACAAATGAAGAAATGAAAAGTATAAAACTAAATATGAAACATGGTATATTATGTAAATTGTCAATTCTCGCAGTGTGTTCCGCATTAATACTCGGTGTCAGTTTGTTAATTTTCGGAGGAGAAGATACAAAGCTTTGTTTTGGAGCTATTGTGGATGTTACATATCCGAAGGCGTATGCATTCGATGACGGTGATTCAAGGAGAGAAATAAGAGAACATAATCCTGTGGACAAAGGTTTTATTGAAGCTATTAATGACTTTTCTTATAAAACAGGATCTCTTATTCTTTCGAATACAGGTAAAAATATTAATTACTCACCTATATCGCTTTATTATGATTTGTCTCTTGTAACCTCCGGTGCAAAGGGTGAAACAGAGGCACAGCTGCTTAATTTGCTGGGTGTTTCAGATAGTGATACTCTATCGATGCAGTGTGGTAACTTATACCGGTTACTTTATAGAGATAATAAAATGGGAAAGCTAAAAATTGCAAATTCCATTTGGATGGATAATGATATGAACGGTGAACCGATTGAGTTTAAAGAGGATTTTGTAAAACATGTGGTGGATAATTTTTACACAAGCTCCCACAGTGTGGATTTTTCCAAAAAAGAAACGGCAAAAGCTATGAGCGAGTGGATTGCGAAAAACACGAACGGTACATTATCTCCATCGATTGAATTTGTTCCCGATCAAATAATATCCATACTTAATACGGTATATTTCTATGATCAATGGATTGATCGTTTCGATATAAGTAAAACTGAGGAAGATGTTTTTAGACTTTCAAATGGTACGCAAGTAAGAAACGATTTTATGAATCAGACATTTGGTTCGGCCGGATTTGCAAAAGGTGAGGGCTTCACTAGAGCAGGTTTAGGTCTCAAAAATTCAAATCAAATGGTGTTCATACTTCCCGACGAAGGTGTCTCACCTTATGAATTGCTTTCGTCTCCCGAGCAAATAAGGGAGATTTTTGAAGGTGGAACCGGTTTTAATGGTGAGGTAGTTTGGAAAATACCTAAGTTCAGTTTTACCTCAAAACCGGCAATAACCGATGTGCTAAAAAAACTGGGTGTGAATTCAGCCTTCACGCCTAATGCGGACTTTACAGGTATTACAAATCACATTGCTTATATTACCGATGTACATCAAGAAACACATATTGCTATTGATGAAAACGGTGTGGAAGCTTCCTCCTTTACCCATGTCTATTATGCCGGTGCGGCGCTGCCGCAGGGGCGTGCAGATATGATCCTTAACCGACCTTTTATTTACGGTATTAAGGCACAAACCGGTAATTTGCTTTTTGTGGGAGTTTGCGAAAATCCTGCCGAAAGATAATTTAAGCTATATAAATTATCTTTGGTTAAATAAATAATAGCAAAAAGAAGTTTAGATATGATAGTTAAAATATTTGACAATTACAGCAACAATTGTGTTACAAAAGTATTATTATATAGAGTATAAAACTAATGGATATGATTCGATAGGGAGGATATTATGACTATTAAAACTGCAATCCTTGGATATGGAAGAAGCGGAAGTACACTACATGCGGATCCGATAGAATATTTACCGGATTATGATTTGACAGCGGTTTGTGATATTGATCCGAAAGCTTTGGAAAAAGCAAGCAAACGATTTGGCTGCAGACTATATGAAGATTATAAATTAATGCTAAAAGAAGAAAAGGATCTTGAACTGGTTATAATTGTTACAAGAAGTGAACAACACTGTCATATGGTATGTGACTGCCTTAGAGCAGGTAAAAATGTTTTAATTACAAAACCTTGGGCACTTAATTCCGACGAAGCGATGATGATGATTACCGCTTCTAAAGAAAGCCGAAAGCTTCTTTTGCCATGGCTACCCGCACGGTTTGCAAATGACCTGACAAGAGCAAAAGAAATAATAGATACCGGGGTAATCGGCAAAGTATTTCAAGTTAGAAGAGGAGAATATAGTTTTGGATTACGTAATGACTGGCAGACTATGAAAAAATACGGAGGAGGTTATCTATTAAATTGGGGACCTCATCTGGTGGACCAACCGCTGCAACTTATTGGTAAACCTATTAAGTCTGTATACGGCGAATTAAAACAAATCAATAATCCCGGTGATGTTGAGGATGTATTTTATGCTGTCATAAAGACGGAAGATAATGTAACTGTCATTACAGAATGGAACATCACAACAGACCTTTTACCAAACTGGGTTATTCAGGGAAACAGAGGCACCGTTTATATCACTGCTAATAAAATTGAAATACATAAAGTAAACTTACCCGATTGTATAGGCGAAAAAGATTATAGAGCCGCAATACAGGTTGTAAAGACAACCGAAGAATTAGATGAAAAAAATCTGATAGGAATGCATACTAGATATGGTGATCCGTTATTGATATATCCGGTAATCGCACAAGCTATAAGAGGTGAAATAGAATATCCGATTTCTCTTGAAAGTGCTTTGGGACTTACAAATGTATTGGATGCAATAAGAAAATCAAGCGAGACCGGACAGGTTGTAATGTTTTAATGGAAGATTTATTAAGAGGGGTGTTTTTATATTTAATTGTTACTGCGGAGCCGTTTTTTACATTATAGATTTTTGATCGGAAGGAATAAGTGACAATAAAGTTATAGAAGACTGTATTGCTTTTGCAAAACTTTTTGACTATAAAAGCAATAATATTTGAAAAGATAGATATGAGAAAAAAATGAAATATGCATATCAATTTCTAATTAACTCATGTTAATACTTTTTATGTATATATTTATTTCTCAATGCAATTACATTATTATTACAAATATATTTTAATTTTAATATTTTATTGTAAAACCATAGGTCATATGGCATAATGAACCAACAATGCTTATTTTAGGACGTAGAAATTCTTGTAGATTTATAATTGGAAACTGTGTTTAACAGGAGGTTGGGGATGTCATACATAAGTGTTCGAAATATTACAAAGGAATTTAAAATTTATCAGCGGGAAAAAGGGTTTGCTAATATAGCAAAATCCATGTTCGTTCGAAAATATACTGTAAAAAGAGCGGTTGACAACATAAGCTTTTCAATTAACAAAGGCGAGTTGGTAGGGTATGTAGGTCAAAATGGAGCCGGTAAATCCACCACAATTAAAATGTTGTCGGGAATTCTTGTACCAACCTCAGGCGATATATCGGTTGACGGCCGTATTCCATACGAGAATAGACAGGAGAATGCATTGCACATAGGTGTTGTTTTTGGTCAGCGCTCACAACTTTTCTGGGATCTACCTGTAGAAGACACCTTCGACTTATATAAAAAAATGTATATGGTAGACAATGTACGGTTTAAGCGTAATATTGAATTTTATACCGATCTATTGGATATGAAAAGTTTTATAAAAACACCGGTAAGACAACTCAGTTTGGGTCAAAAAATGCGAGCCAATATTGCTGTCGCCCTTTTGCACGATCCCGATATAGTCTACCTTGATGAACCCACAATCGGGCTTGATGTACTTGCCAAAGATAATATACGAAGGTTTATACATGAAATAAATAAAGAAAAGAAAACTACAGTAATACTTACAACCCATGATATGGATGATATAGAACAAATATGTCACAGACTGATTATGATTGATAACGGCCGTATCATGTATGACGGTGAAATCAGTGACTTTAAAAAGAAGGCGGAGAGTGAAAATACTATTGTTATTGAATATAATGGAGATATGGGTGAAAAAGCTGATTTTTCAATCCCTGACAGTAGAATAAGGTCGGTGAAGGAAGAAGGAAGACGTAAGTGGTTTAAATATTTAAAAACCGAAATAAGTACAGCCGAAGTAATCAATCTGCTTACTTTCGGAAGGCAGGTTACCGATATATCAATAAAGGAACCTGAGATAGAAGATATTGTGAAAAAAATGTATATAGATTCACAAAAAGTTGAAAAGAAGTGATTATATGAATAGTAGAACTATTGCAAGTATTGCGACTAATCTGGAAATAATGAAAAAAGCTTTCAAGGTAAGTGTGACATACAGAATTAATACGATATTTGAAGTGCTCTCTATCGCTTTCGGGTTTTACATACAAATTTGCGTATGGACGGCTCTTTATGGCGCACGTGAAATGCTAAACGGAATTACACTTAGTGACATGGTCAGTTATACACTTGTATCAACCTTTGTTTCTTCTTTAAGTTATTCCGGTATTGCTTTGAAAATTGCGAACCAAGTTAAAGAAGGTACCATCGGTAATGAGTTGGTAAGACCCGTAAAATATAAGAACATTATTATGTATCATGAAATTGGCGGAAATATGTTTCATTCCGTTTGTATTATGCTTCCTGTAGTAATTTTATTCGGTTTTATTTTTCAAATAAAGCTACCGGAATCCACATTGCGCTTTTTATTGTTCTTAATCAGCGTCTCACTGGGTGTTACACTCATATACGGTCTAAATTTTATATACGGTATATTGGCATTCTGGCTAAAAACATCCGAGTATGTGAATTTTATTTCCAGAGCGCTTATGACTCTGTTTGCAGGAAGGTTTGTACCTTTATGGTTTTATCCCAATGTCCTATTTCAAATAAGCCAAGTTTTACCATTTAGGTTTATCACCTTCGAGCCAATGCAGATATTCCTTGGGAAGGTTGACATACAAGGTTCATTATATATTATCGGTTTGCAAATTGTTTGGGTTGCTATACTTACCGTCGTGCAAGGTCTGATGTGGAAGGCGGTGCAAAAACATCTGGTGATTCAAGGAGGCTAATGACCCGTTTATGAAGTATTTCAATTTGTATCTTGAATTTTATAAAATCAAATTAAAAGGAATTGCAGAATATAGAAGTGCCTTTTTTCTAACAAGTATATCAAAGTTTGTCAACTATTTGGCACAATTTATTACAATCTGGATTATGATTAACGCATTTCAAACAATGGGTGCATGGAATGCATACGAAATTATGCTTCTTTTCGCACTTCAAACGTCAGCGTATGCCATAGCCGGATCTTTTACATACCACATTACCACATACCTGTCTCCTCTTATAAAAGACGGAACCTTTGACGAAGTACTTACAAAACCCTTGAATCCTTTTATATACTTAGCTTCGCGTTATTTCAGTTGGGGATATTTCGGAACCATGACCATATCTTTATGTGTAATGGTTTATTGCTTTATTCAGTTAAATATTATTATAAGCCCCGTCAAAATACTTCTTCTATTGATTGTCATTATAGGTGGTGGTCTTATAACAGCGGCAATGATGATATTTGCCTCTGTACCGGCCTTTTGGATTGTAGAAAGCAGATTTATAGCAAGTTTAATTTTCACCGTTAAGGACCTGACCGACTATCCTATAACAATATTCAGTAGGGGTTTACAGATACTGGTTACATTAATTATTCCGTATGCATTTATTAATTTTTATCCTGCGCAATATTTTTTAGGAAAAAATGACTTCTCAATATTTCATCCTGCTTTTCAATTTTTAACGCCTGTGGTAGGGGTTATATTATTTTATCTGGCATATAAATGCTGGATGTTTGGCATCAACAGGTACAAAAGTACCGGATCTTAATATATAAGACTTTCGAATCATCATTTTTATTGACGATGTTTAAACACATCGCATGAGTCCCTGTACCTGATATTTAAAGCATGTTCCACATTAAGGCCAAAAAAAGAGATGCTTTGTTAAGCGAATCTCTTTTTCTAAATTTTAAATTTAAATTTTTAACAGTTACAGATTAATGAAATTCCACACCGTATTTAATCAATGTGGTTTGTGTTCCAATCCATACATCAGTTCCTATTGCGATCAAATCATAAAGAATCTCCACATCCTTGTTGGACATTCTGATACACCCTAAGGATGCATATCTGCCTATACTCAATTCGTCGGAATTTCCATGGATTCCAATCACTAAACCGTTCCCGATACTTAGTCCCATCCACCTTTTTCCTAACGGGTTGTCGGGTGCACCGCCGGCTACCGGAGGTAGTCTGCCTGCGCCACCCCAGTAAGGATTTACATATTTGTTTACAATTTTAAATTGTCCTTGTGGGGTTAATCCCGTAGCCTTTCCGGTTGCCACCGGGTAAGCTGTTAATATGGTATCTCCTTCTAAGTGGTACAATGTGTTACTACTTAAGTTTATCATGATCCAACGTTGACCGGATGCATGACCGGTAACGGAAAATGAAACAGACGCAATTTCTATTCTGTTTGTAACCATATCTTCGTTAATCTTATTGTATGTATTTCTACCCACTATACCGTCCGGAACCAAGTTGTTCTTAGATTGGTAATCTCTGATCATTTCCACTGTGCTTAAGTCATATGTGTAGTTTAAATCTATCGGTGAGTAACCTTTTGCAAGCAGAAACTTTTTTATCCTCAACACCTCTTGGTTTGCCATACCGGCTCTTAATATTACACCGGTAGGATCAAACTTTGTAATTATGGCTTCCGGAACTTCCGAATTTTTATCTTGTTCGGGTTGTGTAGGATTTTGCTCCTTTCCCTTACTATCGGATTTTTGTTCATCTGCTAATTTTTGCTCTTCAGTTTGCTCTTTGTTTCGGTCTTCTATGTTCTCGGGTATTTGTTCCTCATCTATGTATTCATCTTTCTCTATGTATTCATATTGGTTATCAGATTCACTTGGGGAATCTGAATCTTTTTGAGTATTCTCACCGGTTATATCCGGCTTTATAATACTGCCCGCCGGAGCAATAGCCCGACTGAACATAATGTTTGTAGCTATAAATATTGATAATAATATCGTTATAATTTGTTTTGTATGATTCATTGTTCATTCCTCCTTTACACATTATTACAAAACAGTTATTTAATAATTTGGATACCTTTAAAACGGTAAGTATTCTAAAAACTATTTATGTTTATTAGACGTAAATAGTGACGAAAATGTTTCAATATATATATAATTTCACTACAATAATGATTTTTCTGTGAATTGGAGAGTGGAGATTTGGTTTAAGACATTACAAATCCATAGGCTCTTAACCGGTGTATTATACTGTACCCAATAGCTTGGACACTTTGGGTTTTCAAAACCCTTATCGTCGGA
>CAZJOD010000116.1:0-12518 GCA_964547525.1 uncultured Clostridiaceae bacterium | reverse complement strand
TCCCATGGATATAAAAGGTAGAGTAGCGATTCCTGTAAAATATCGTGACGACCTTGGAGAAGAGTTTATCTTGACCAAAGGTCTGGATAAGTGTTTGGTTCTTTATCCGTTGACCGATTGGAGTGAATTGGAGAAAAAACTTGAAAAGCTCTCTATTGCAGATTCTAATTCCAGATTTTATAGAAGATTCTTTTCCGCAGGGGCAACTACATGTATATTAGACAAACAAGGAAGGATATTAATACCGCAAAATTTAAGGGAATATGCCGGTTTAGATAAGGATGTAACTATAATAGGTGCCATAAATACCGTTGAAATATGGGATACCTGTCAATACAACGAATTTATGGATAAGAATTTGGGCAACATGGAAAGTATAGCTGTCAGAATGGCCGAGTTGGGCTTCTAACGGTTTTACACATTCAAAGAGGTGAATATATGGAATTTTCTCATAAACCTATATTGCTTGACGAATGCATTGATATGTTGAGTATAAAAAGTGACGGCATTTATGTAGATGGTACTGTAGGTGGTGCCGGCCATTCATCGGCCATTTTAGCCGAATTAGGATGTAATGGCAGACTAATTGCCATAGACAGAGATAAAGAAGCTGTAGATATTGCGGTGAAAAGACTTTCGGCACTAAATGCCGATGCCCGGTTCGACGTGGTAAAAGGAAGATACTCCGACATACAAGAAATTCTGCAAGAGTTAGGAATAAATAAAGTGGACGGAATCCTATTGGATATAGGAGTTTCGTCTTATCAGTTAGATAATAAAGACAGAGGATTCGGATATATGTCCGATTCGGGACTTGATATGAGAATGGGTGCCGACGAAAATGTCAAGACCGCTTATGACATTGTAAATTATGCCGATTCCGATGAGCTTGAAAAAATAATACGTGATTACGGAGAAGAGCGATGGTGGAGAAGGATTGTAAGTTTCATCGTTAATGAACGTGAAAAAAATAAAATAGAAACAACAGGTCAATTAACCCGAATAATTACCGCGGCAATACCGGCCAAAGCAAGAAAAGAAAAACAACATCCTGCAAAAAGGACTTTTCAAGCACTTCGTATAGCGGTCAATAACGAATTGGGGGAATTGGAAATTCTCATAAGCAGATTGAATGATGTTATGCTATCCGGGGGGAGAGTGGCAATTATATCATTTCATTCGTTAGAGGATAGAATAGTTAAAAACGGATTTAGGCAAATGGAAAACCCGTGTATTTGCCCTCCGGGATTTCCTAAGTGTGTATGCGGGAGAAAACCTGCAATAAAGATTATTACCAAAAAACCTGTGCTTCCGTCACAAGTGGAAATTGGTGAAAACCCTCGTGCAAGGAGTGCCAAGCTAAGAGTTGCAGAGTGGTTATAAAATTTAATTGATAGGTGGTAGTGACGATGAATGGTTATGAGTATGTATACGGTTCGACCGCAAGGAAAAAAGTTGAAGAAGACCCTTATGTAGTCAATAGGATTCATAGAAAGAAAATTCGCATTAAAAAATTTCAAAAAAGCAAAAGAAAAATTATTTTCTATGCTGTAATCGGTTTTGCCATGTTTATGTTTATTATGGTAAGATATTCGATTATTCTAAATCTAAACTATGAAATTGCTGAAAAAACAAAAGAATATAAAAGAATTACAGCTGAAAATTCAGTTTTGGACATGGAACTCAAAAAAAAGACCGGTCTTGCAGCCGTTTATGACAGAGCTGTAAACGAATTAGGTATGATTAAGGCTGACGGTAATAATGTTACATATTTTAAAGTTGATAAAGCGGACACTAAGATTATTGACAAAGAGTATCTGGAAATACGTGAGCGGGATAATAAAGATCCGGTGACTTTGATGATAGAAAGAATCAGATTGTTCTTAAATTTGAAATAAGATGGATAGCGTGTTGTCATATTATGGACATGAATGGTATATATATAAAATAAAATGAAACGGGAGAGTATAAAGATGGCCAAAAAAGACAACCAAATAAAGACAAGAGCATTATGGATATTAGGTTTTTTTGCCCTATCGGTAATGTTGCTTGGTATCAGATTGTTTTGGCTTCAAGTAGTTCAAGGAGACGGTTTGCGGCAAATGGCTTATGAGCAGCAAAACGCCGACCGTTTTATCAGTCCGGCCAGAGGTATAATATATGATCGGAACGGAAAGGAACTTGCCGTTAGTGTTTCGGTAGAAACTATAACCGCAAGCCCTGTTACTGTTAAAACTTCACCGGTATCGTTGGAATTTATAGCTGCAGAATTAGCCGGAATATTTGATCTTGAAGAAGATAATCTCTTAAGTAAACTCAAACAAAATTTACAATATGTCATTATTAAGAAAAAGGTAGACTTGGAAAAAGGCAATGAACTCAGAGCATGGATGAAAAAATATAATGTTGTGGGTATATATATTAATGAAGATACAAAACGGTTTTATCCCGGAAATAACCTGGCATGCCAGGTAATAGGATTTACCGGAGCGGACAATCAAGGATTAGAGGGTATTGAGGCTGTAATGGATCGATATCTAAAAGGGATTCCAGGTAAAATAATGTCTGAAATTGATGCAAACGGCTTAGAATTACCGTTTTCAACAGAAACAAAAATTAATGCTCAAGACGGTTTTAATGTGGTACTGACCATTGATGAAACAATACAATATATAGCGGATAGAGCACTGGAAAAAGCTTTGAAGGATAATAACGTCATCGATGGAGGGTCGGTGATCATTATGGATCCGAGAAACGCCGAGATATTGGCAATGGTTTCAAAACCGGATTATGATCTTAATAATCCGTTTGCATGTCCGCCCGGTCAGGATCCGCTAATTTGGCAAGGAACATCCAAAGAGGAAGCGGAAATTTTGAGATTGACCGTATGGAGAAATAAAACCATAATTGATACATATGAACCCGGGTCCACGTTTAAATCGTTTACAACAGCTATGGGTTATGAAGAAAATTGTATACATGACGATGATATAGTTACCGATATTCCCATAACCATCCTCGGCAAGACCATTCATTGTTGGAAAAATCCGCCTCATGGAACCGAGACTTTTAGGGAAGCGGTATATAATTCTTGTAATCCGGTTTTTGTTAACCTATCATTAAAGTTAGGAGTAGAAAAATTTTATAACTACATTGCAGCTTTCGGATTCAGGCAAAAGACCGGTATCAATTTACCCGGAGAGCAATTGGGAATGTTTCATGCACAACCTACAATACTTGATATGGCGGTTGCATCTTTCGGACAAAGATTTACCGTGACCCCGATTCAAATGATAACAGCATTTTGCGCCATTGCCAACGGAGGAGATCTTTTGAAGCCAAAAATTGTCAAAGAGTTGACCGATAAAGACGGAAACATCGTTAAGCAATATGATACCGAAGTGATTCGTAAAGTATTATCAGAAGAGACAAGCGCTAGGGTACGCAATTTATTGGAAGGTGTTGTATCTGACGGAACGGGACGTAATGCTTTTGTTCCGGGCTACAAGGTGGCAGGAAAAACCGGAACTTCACAAACAACCGAACAGGGACATTACATAGCTTCATTTCTGGCTATGGCCCCTGCCGACAATCCGGTCATATGTGTTTTGGTTATTTTGGATAATCCAAAAGGACCTTATTATTACGGAGGTACTATTGCAGCACCCGTTGCAGGAGAAATTGTCGAAGATGTATTGTCATACCTTAAAATTAAGCGTCGTGATGACGGGAGTTCAATAATAAAAGAAGTTATAGTTCCGGATGTAAGAAATATGACTATATCCGATGCCAATAAAACATTAAAAGAATACGGATTAAAACCTTTGACAAAGTCAGGCGTAGATGTAAATAAAATTGTTGTTGATCAATCTCCTTTACCTGATATTACGGTACCTCAAGGCTCACAAGTTTTATTATACGAACAAGACGGTACAAAACAAGACACAACCGTTAATATGCCGAATCTTTTTAATATGGATATAGATACCGCAACTGAAGTACTTGCGAATTTAGGATTGAATATACGTGTCAGTGGCACCGGAATTGCAGTATATCAAAGCGTATCCGGCGGGGAAACTGTGGAAAAAGGAACTGTAATAGACGTATCGTTCAGGTATCTGGATCAAATTGAATAAACATTATTTTATTGGACAGTATTTTATCCGAGTATACCGGAAACAAGGAGGCAATATATGCTATTAAAAGAATTATTAACGGGATTGGAATATGTATTAATTGCAGGTACTGATGAAGCGGATGTTTCAGGTATATGCGACGATTCCAGATTTGCCGCAAAAAATAATGTTTTCGTATGTATCGACGGCACTGTTACAGACGGTCACAAGTATGTTTCGGATGCGGTAGAGAAAGGATGTAGCTCACTTATTATACAAAACGATCTAAATCATGATATACCAAAAAATATAAATATCGTAAAGGTTAAAAATACAAGAACCGCTCTCGCAAATGCGGCATGTAGATTTTATAAAGAACCGTATACCAAATTCAAGCTTGCCGGAATAACGGGAACTAAAGGAAAAACAACAATTACGTATATGTTAAGATATATTTTTGAAGCAGCCAATTTAAAATATGGTATGATAGGGACAATATCAAACATTATAAACGGAGAACTGAGAAAAACAGGCAGAACAACTCCCGAATCATTGCAGCTTCAGAAGACATTTGCAGAAATGGCAGAAGGAAAAACGGAATATGTCGCAATGGAAGTTTCGTCTCAAGGCTTAATGCTAGACAGAGTTTACGGTACGACTTTCGATGTTGGGGTATTTAATAATATATCGAGGGCACATATAGGGCCTAAGGAGCATGAATCATTTGAAAACTATTTGGAGAATAAAATAAAGCTGTTCGGCATATGTAAAACAGGATTGATTAATATTGATGACGCACATGCCGCTGAGGTAATCAAAAAATCAAAATGTAAAGTATATACTTACGGAATAGATAATAAAGCGGATATATTTGCGTTTAACATCAGAAAGTTTTTTGATAAAGTGGAGTTTGAAATAAAAAGTCCTTGGTTTGAAGGACCGTTAACTGTTAATATGCCGGGTAAATATAATGTTTACAATGCTTTAGCGGCAGCGGCTATAGCGGGTTTATGGGGATTTGATATTGAATATGTGGCTGCCGGATTAAAAGAAGTAACCGTTCCCGGAAGAACCGAAAAGTTGGATCTTCCTTTGGAATGTACAATCATGATAGATTATGCACATAGTCCGGACAGCTTATTAAAACTTTTAAGTGAGTTAAAAGAATTGGTTCCGGGAAGGTTGGTTTGTCTATTCGGGTGTGGTGGTGACCGTGACAGAACAATGCGTCCTATGATGGGTGAAGCTTCCGGTAAATATGCGGATTTTAGTATATTGACATCTGATAATCCCAGAACTGAAAAACCTGAAAATATAATCGACGATATAGAAGAGGGTATATTGAAAACACAGGGTAAATATATTAAAATTACCGACAGGACAAAAGCCATAGAATATGCCGTTAAGAACGCGCTACCAAATGATTTGATAGTATTAGCGGGAAAAGGACATGAGGATTACATTGAAATAAACGGAAAGAAATATCATTACAATGAAAGAGAAGTAGTCAGAGAGATATTGAATATACAATGATATATATAGTTAAATAAAGGATAAAGTTTATATACGGGAGGGGCTAACTTAAGAAGGAGGATTCATATGTATAAGTTAACCGTAGAAGAAATTAGTAAAGCCGTAAATGCATCATTTACCTTAGGGGACAAGAAGAAGATAATTAATGGCGTTTCGACAGACAGTAGAGAAATCTCCAAAGGATATTTGTTTGTTGCAATTAAAGGCGAGCGTTTTGACGGTCATAATTTCATACAACAAGCGGTTAGCATGGGAGCCGACGCTGTAATAACTTCCGAAGAGATACAAACGGACAAGGTCTGTATCATCAAGGTTGATGATACGATAAAAGCTTACGGTATGTTAGGATCTTTCATCAGATCAAAATTCCCAAAACCGGTTATATCGGTTACAGGAAGCGTTGGTAAAACCAGTACCTGTAATATGATTGCGTCGGCTATCGGTTGCGAAGCAAAGGTGTTGGTACCTGAAAAGAATTTTAATAACCATATCGGAGTTCCTAATACTTTATTAAAACTGGATGATTCGTATGATTATTCCGTTTTAGAGATGGGTATGAATGATTTCGGGGAAATAGCATATCTATCTGAGTTGGCTGAACCGAATATAGCGGTCATAACAAATATTGGCATATCGCATATCGGACAACTTAAATCAAAACAAAATATTTTAAAGGCAAAGCTTGAAATCATACAGGGTATGGACCGAAAAAAAGGCTTGTTATTACTTAACGGTGATGATGGCTTGCTTAGGGGAGTTAAAGGGTTGCTGGATATCCGGCATATATATTTTGGAACCGAAGAAGGCAATGATTACACAGCTTACAATATTCGTAAATATAAAAACGGAAAACCCGGATATAATATAAAAATCAATAATCGGGAATATGAAGTTAAGTTAAATGTACCCGGCTATCACATGGTATACAATTCTCTGGCCGCTCTGGCGGTGGCAAGAGAATTGAATATCCCGATTGAAAAAGCCATAGAAGGTGTTCTGAATTTTTCTCCAAAACAACAAAGAATGGAAATTAAGAAAATAGGGAACGGTGTTATTATAAATGACACGTATAATGCGGCTCCGGAATCTATGGAAGCGGCTTTATCGGTTTTATCCGATATAGCGGAAGGCAGAAGAAAAGTTGCAGTTTTGGCAGATATGCTTGAAATGGGAAGTTTTTCAGAAGATGCACACAGACAATTAGGTATTTCTTGTGTGGAACATGGAGTTGACATATTGATTTGTATGGGGGAATTTAGAAAACAAATATCGGAAGGAGCCGTTAAAGCGGGGATGAATGTGAATAATATTTACTTATGTAATAACCACAATGATTTGGTAGATTTATTAAATATTGTTGTCAAAAAAGATGATGCGGTTTTAGTTAAAGGATCGAGAGCCATGAAGATGGAAATTGGCGTTGAAACGATAATTGAAATGTGGCGAGAAGGAGAGGTTTCAGTTGAATAATCTATTGGATATTTCATACCATACGGTTGTATTTACATTATCTTTTGTTGTGGCTGCAATATGGGGTGCCATAATAATTCCGGCGTTAAAAAGATTAAAGTTCGGACAAACAGTAAGGGATGACGGGCCAGCTACTCATTTGAAGAAAACCGGTACTCCTACTATGGGAGGATTAATTTTCTATCTTCCGGTTCTATTGTTCGGAATTTTATATGCAAAACGATTCCCTGAAATTATTGCACCGCTTATCGCATTTTTTGGATTCGGTTTGATAGGACTTGTAGATGATTTAATAAAGGTTTTAAAAAAGAGTAAAGACGGATTGAGTGTTTTACAAAAAACCGTATTACAAATAGTAGCAGCCGTTATATTTATAGTATATTGTGAAACGGTTTTAAAATTAGGTACCGATATGATATTACCTTTTACAGGAATGTCTAAGTCCATCCATATACCCGGATTTATATATTATCCATTCCTGGTCATGGTACTTTATTATATGACAAATTCGGTAAACTTAACTGACGGAGTTGACGGTTTGTGTACGGGTATAACCGTTATCGTATTGATGTTTTTTGTTGTATTGACAAGAAGAACTCCGGGTCTTGAATATACTGTTGTTTTCAATGGAGCTTTAACAGGTGGTTTGGTCGGTTTTCTCTGCTATAATCTGCATCCCGCTCGGGTTTTTATGGGTGATACGGGTTCATTGGCGTTAGGTGGAGCTGTTACCGCATTGGCGATTATCATGAAGATCCCATGGATACTATTAATTGTAGGTATTATTTATATTATAGAATCTTTGTCTGTTGTTATACAAGTTGCACATTTTAAAAAAACCGGCAAAAGAGTGTTTAAAATGACACCCATTCATCACCATTTTGAACTTTCAGGTTGGAAAGAAACAAAAATAGTGTATGTTTTTTGGGGAGTTACATTAATAGGATGTATTCTTGCATTTTTTACTTTGTAACGGCATAGCTATGAATATAATAATGTCAAACAAAACCGGAACATGTTCCGGTCTACGGATATAATACATACGGAGCGAATTGTTAATATGATAAAAGATGTTGTTCAGAACGTGAAAGTCGATATAAAAAAACCTATGGATTTTTGGTTATTATTGGTTGTTGTTATTTTATTAGCCACAGGCTTAATTACTATGTTCAGTGCCAGTATGCCTTATGCAAATCGAGAGTACGGAGATTTGACTTACATATTAAAAAGCCAGCTAAAGTTTGCGGTTTTAGGTTTAATAGTATTACTTGTCACATCATGTATTGATTATAGATTATATAAAAAATTCGCATTGCCGTTGTTTCTAATTGCTTTAGGATTATTATGTCTGGTGCTGGTACCGGGTTTTCATGGCAGTGATCCTAATATAAGACGATGGTTGATTATAGGTCCTATCCACTTTCAACCTTCTGAAATAATGAAAATAGCTATGATTTTGTTTTTTGCACATTACATGTCAAAGAACAGTGAAAGAGTATCGAAGTTTTTTACCGGTTTTATACCTTTTTTTATGGTTTTCGGTGTGGTGGCGATTTTATTGTTAATGGAACCTCATCTTAGCTGTACAATTATAGTGTTTGCATTAACGATCATCATGCTATACTGTGCAGGAGCTAAAATCCTGCACTTTATAATTGTGGGAACACCGGCTGTCGCGGCATTATCCTACATTGCAATATTTACCGATTACATGAAAGACAGATTATTGTCATATAAAGATCCTTTTCAATATAGAAGCGGCATAGGTTGGCAAGTGGTCCAATCCCTTTATGCCATAGGAACAGGGGGATTATTCGGTAAAGGTTTAGGTAAAAGTATGCAAAAATTCTTGTACCTTCCCGAACCCCATAACGATTTTATTTTTGCAATAATAGCCGAAGAACTGGGCTTTATAGGCTGTGTAGTTATACTGCTTTTATTTCTTATGTTAATTTGGAGAGGAATCAGAATCTCTTTATACGCTCCTGATAAATTTGGCAGTTTGACTGCAGTGGGGATAACGGCTTTAATAGGAATACAATTCGTGTTAAACATAGCTGTTGTAACAGGCAGTGTTCCCGCTACAGGTGTAGCTTTGCCTTTGTTTAGCTACGGAGGCACCGCACTTGTGTTGTTCTTAGCGGAAATTGGTATATTACTTAATATATCAAGATATGTTAAATGATATTATGTTATAGTATAATATAGCGAGAAAAGGTATTATTCGAGAAAATGGGAGTGGAGTATGCGAATATTAATTACCGGGGGAGGAACCGCGGGACATATTAATCCTGCGATTGCAATAGCAAAAATATTTAAATTAAAAGACAATAGAAACGAAATTCTATTTATAGGTACGCAAAACGGGTTGGAAAAGGATTTGGTTCCACGTTCAGGTTTTAATATTAAATTTATTCATGCAAGTGGTTTTAAAAGAAAAATTTCTTTAAAAAATATAAAAACATTTTTGCAATTCTTTCAGGGATATATGGAAGCGTCGAAAATTATCAGAGATTTCAAACCTGATGTAGCTATTGGTACGGGAGGTTATGTAGCCGGTGCTGTTTTATACTGTGCACATAAACATAATGTACCGGTTGTAATACATGAATCAAATGCTTATGCAGGAGTTACTAACAGGTTTATTGCCAGATATGCGCAACTTGCCTATGTAAATTTTGAAAACACTATTAAAACCTTTGAAAAAGCAAAGAAAGTAATTGTTTCAGGAAATCCTTTAAAACAGGAACTTTTAAATGCAGATAGAAAAAGAGCCAGAGATGAACTTAATCTTAAGGAAAATGACATGTATGTAGTAATTATGGGTGGCAGCAGAGGTAGCGAAACATTAAATAATTGTATTGTAAATATGATAAAATCTTACCGGGTAAAGGGATTATTTAAGTTGTTGTTCGCTACAGGAAATATAGATTATGATAAGACGGTAGAAGCATTAAAAGGATATATAAATCCGACCGAAGGTGTCTGTGTTGTCCCTTATATTTATAATGCTGAAATCCATTATGCGGCGGCCGATATAATTATTTGCAGAGCCGGTGCCATGACTTGCAGTGAGATGTGTGCTCTAGGTAAAGCGTCTATTATGATTCCGTCTCCGTATGTGGCTGAAAACCATCAAGAACATAATGCCAGAGCATTAGAAGAAGAGGGAGCTTGTTTTGTAATTACAGAAGGGATGTTGAACCCAAAAATACTGTATGATAAAATAAAATATATGATACAAAATCCTGACATTATAACACAAATGTCCATTAACTCCAAGAAAATGGCAAGAACAAGTGCCGGTGAGGTTATTTATCAATCTATAAACAAATATATATTTCATAAAAAGGTATTATAAGATAATAAAATTGTTTCCTTGATAGAGCTTGTATGATATAATTTATATAAAGTATTTATTTTAAATTATCATTTTCCTATAAGGTGAATTTGATAATTATGCAATAAATCATTAAGCAAGTTCTATTTCCATTTACGGAGGATAACTAATGCCGGACATTTTGACAACTGTGGGAACAGTTTTTCAAGCGATTTTTATTTTTTTTATGCCATATATCATACTAATTCTTACTAAACAGTATAAATATGCAAAATATTTAGGACCGGTATTATTATGTTATGTTTTAGGTCTGATAATCGGGAATTTTAATTTAGGAATTAATAAAAAACTTGCTCAAACACTTTCGGAATCTGTAATACCTCTGGCAATTCCGTTAATTCTATTTAACTGTGATTTTAAAAAATTATTTACTTTGGCAAAAAAAACATTATTGTCTTTTATACTTATTATCGTCAGTGTAGTATTTACATCCGCTGTCGCGGCTTTTGCATTTCGTTACAGTGTCAGTGAATTTTGGAATGTCTCCGGAATGTTAACCGGTTGTTACACCGGTGGAACTCCTAATTTAGTGGCTATCGGTATGGCTCTTAAAGTAGACCGCAATATTCTTACGGCGGTTGTTGCCGCCGATACGTTAATAGGAGGTATTTATTATTTTATTTTAATGTTATTCGGTATAAGGCTTTACGGTAAGTTCTTAAAACCTTTCAACATGACAACCGCTACATTGCAGAACGATTCTGATAAAATAGAACAAAAAGATTTAATATATGAACAAAACGCGAATAATTCAGGTGCTAATATCGTAAACATAATAAGGGTATGTTTACTGGCCATAATATCGGCCGGAGCATCAATAGGGATTACATACGCAGTTACCGGTGAATTGGCAGTGGCATTTATTATGCTGGGAGTTACAACGCTTGGGATTGCGTTTTCTTTTATTAAAAAAGTAAAAAATACTAGCGAATCTCTAAAGTTAGGTGAATACCTGATATATGTGTTCAGTTTCGCTTTAGCGTTGACAGTAGATATAAAGACTTTATTAAATATGCCGGCAACCATTTTCATTTTTACATGCGTTGTTATGATCGGAGCGATCTTTATACACGGTTTATTGTCGGTATTATTTAGAATAGATAAAGATACTGCGGTAGCGACATCAGTTGCTGCAATTTACGGTCCCGCATTTATACCGGCAGTCGTTTCGGCGTTAAAAAACAAGCATGTTATGATACCCGGTATGGTTTGCGGATTGGCCGGATATGCGGTAGGTAATTACATAGGTTTATTAACGGCTTATTTATTGAGCTTCATATGATACATATTAGGTAGGAGATGTAATGTAATGTACGTAATAAAGGAAGTGTCAGGTAGGACCGGTATATCGGAATTTATAAAGGTTCCGTATGAAGTATATAAGAACAATGATAAAAAGGTGTTTTCCATTGAATTAATGCAAAAAAGGGCATTATCCGGAAAAAATAACCCTCTGATAAGTGATAATCCACATAAATTCTTTGTTCTGTATGACCAAGACGGAAAGCTTGCAGGTAGGATACTTGCAGGTGTCAACATAAAATTGAACCGTGAGAAAAATTTAAATGAAGGATTTATCAGCTTGTTTGAATGTATAAATGACAAGGTAGCTGCGTTTATGCTTTTTGACACTGCTGTTGATTATTTAAAAAAGGAAGGAGTTGATAAGGTAAAAGGCCCGGTATCCCCGACCAACGGAGATGATGACAGAGGTGTTTTGATAGAAGGATTTGAATATCCGCCTGTTATTATGAATGTTTATAACCCGGCGTATTATGTTGAATTTTTTAACGAATACGGATTTGATAAAGATATGGATTTGTATGCTTTTCATCTGACTACCGATAATTTGGATATAAATAGATTCGAAAGAGTAGTAACGTTTGCAATGAAAAAATTTAATTATCGTGTTGACATGTTCGATAAAAAATATATTCAAAGGGAAATAAAAGACATACATGAGATACTTGTAAAATCTATGCCGTCGTCATGGGTTCATC
>CAZJOD010000115.1:0-12658 GCA_964547525.1 uncultured Clostridiaceae bacterium | reverse complement strand
CCGTTTTTGTTTTTTAACATCAATATGGTTTCCAGATAATTTTCTGCAGATTCATGTATTTTAATTTAAATCACCTACTTTTTATATTTCTAATGTAAGAACTTATAACGTTTATTAGAATGGACTATAAAAACCCGTGTAGAACATTCCGACGGACGGTTCTCCAATACACGAAAAAACTCACATTTACAATAATTATATCACAGGGTAGCCACAGTCGCAACCAAAGTAGTCGGTCCGGATTTCAAAATACATTTCAGTTATTCATTCTGCATTGAAATGTTTAAATATATTGGTTAAAGAATCTTATTTATTTTCAAATGCAATAATTCATAAGGTATAAAATGTAAAAGAAACTGTTTACATACATGTAAGTTTTATGTTATGATTATGTTATACAGGTAATATTTTTAAAGATCACATTCATTTAAAAGCATAATCATATTACCGTTTTAAAACGAAAATGTTATAGGAATAAGCTTTTTTGATTTGCATATTACTATCTAATAACAATTTGTATGAATTTATCATAATATTATGTTTAATATTTTTTACAATAAAAATTTATTTTGATATTATTAAGATATTATTAAGTAAATCATACTTTAATTATTATAACGTTTATATTGGTATTTTATATTGATATTTTTACTATGTATTATTACATATATTGTTGTGATTAATTATAAAATATCGTCAATTGTATAAAAAATAAATTAACAGGAGTAATGTTCTATGAATAAAAATCCATATTCCGAAGTAACTCAGGAAATTATTAATTTGGCAGAAATCTGTAAAAAGAGTAATACCATTGACCCGTCATTATATCAAAAATATGATGTTAAACGAGGTTTACGTGATATAAGTGGTAAAGGTGTGCTAGCCGGTCTTACCGAAATTTCCGAAATACATGCTTCGGATGTAAATGAGAAAGGGGAAAGCATTCCTTGTGAAGGTAGATTGTTTTATAGAGGGGTTAATGTTAAAAATTTAGTTTCGGGCTTCATTAATGAAGGTAGGTTCGGTTTTGAGGAATCGGTTTATTTGCTTTTATTTGGCAAGCTCCCAAACATAATGGAATTAACCGATTTTAAAGCCTTGTTATCAGGATATAGAACCTTACCAAAAGGCTTTGTGCGAGATGTAATAATGAAGGCACCGAGTAATGATATGATGAATACTTTGGCAAGAAGCATACTTACCCTTTATTCATACGATGATAAAGCCGATGATATAAGTTTACCAAATGTTTTAAGGCAGTGCTTACAAATGATAGCATTATTTCCACTTCTGGCTGTTTACGGTTACCAAGCTTATGATCATTACCATAGGAAAAACAGTTTTTTTATACACGCACCTTTACCGGAGCTTTCAACCGCAGAAAATATATTAAGACTTTTACGACCGGATAGTAGCTATACATTCCTGGAAGCTCATGTTTTGGATGTGGCCCTGGTTCTTCATGCCGAACACGGAGGTGGAAACAATTCCACATTTACCACCCATGTGGTTACATCGTCCGGAACCGATACGTATTCTGCGTTTGCTGCGGCCATCGGTTCCTTAAAAGGTCCGAAACACGGTGGTGCCAATATAAAGGTTGTACAAATGTTTGAAGATATTAAAAAGCATGTATCAGATTGGAATGATGAAGATGAAATTGCCGAATATTTAAAAAAGCTATTGCATAAAGAGGCTTTTGACAGATCAGGACTTATTTATGGTATGGGACATGCCGTGTATTCATTGTCCGATCCAAGAGCGGATGTGTTAAAAGGTTATGTTGAAAGCTTGTCAAAAGAAAAAGGACTTGATAAAGAATTTAAACTTTATTCGATTGTAGAAAAGCTCGCACCTAGAATTATCGCGGAAGAAAGAAAAATTTATAAGGGAGTTTCGGCAAACGTTGATTTTTACAGTGGTTTTGTTTATAACATGTTAAATTTACCGGTAGAATTATTCACACCTATCTTTGCAATATCACGTATATCCGGTTGGAGTGCTCATCGCTTGGAGGAGTTAAATAATGCGGGCAAAATAATACGACCCGCATATAAAGCGGTTTCGCCTCAAATTGATTATATTCCTTTAAATGAACGCTAAAAGATATGAATGAATAAACATAAAAGACACTTTAGATCTAATCTTATAAAAAAGTGTCGGCGATATACCTCAAATGTCATTTATAAGGAACCGAGCTTTTACGGTTCCTTTTTTAATGCGATACATTAATAAAAATTTTAAATGAATATCTAAAATTTAAATTATATCGCCTACCGGTCGTTGTATTTTTAAATATTTACATATATAATAGGCCTGTAAAATATATGATTGACAACGGGAGATATTATGGAACATAATAAATTTAGAAAGAAAACATACATATCATTAGTCGTCTGCTTATTGTTGGCGGCGATTTTCTATTTTGCAAATAACTTGCTGCCGGAAAATCGATACGAACTGGTATCCGGTATGACTCCGTTTGAGATGATGTCTATGGTAGCGTTAATTTTAGCGTTGACGTATTTTTTTACCGTTTTAACTATAGAGATAATGCGGTTGAGAAAAAAACCTGTTGCTGAAGGTATGATGCTATCAAGGATATTCAAGTTGATTGCATTTTTTGCAGTTGTTTTATCCATAGCAAACGGTTTCGGTAAATTATCGGCATTCAGTACTTTTTTCACTATGTTCGGAGGTATGCTTTTAGGATGGTCACTGCAAGCACCTGTCAGTGGTTTGGCAGCTTGGATACTAGTATCTCTAAAGCGACCGTTTCGTCCCGGTGACCGGATTCAATTTCCTTCGTTAGGACTTGTGGGTGATGTAAAAGACATAGGAGCAATGTATACCAGATTAGATCAGGTAGGAGGAAGTATAGGAAGTGAAGAAGCGGTGGGCAGATATATTTTGGTACCTAACGCTATGTTGTTCGGTCAGGTGGTCATTAACTATACTGTAAAGCAAGAAGCGGCTTATATGTTAGATGAAGTTGTTATAAGAATTACATATGATTCAGATTGGAAAATAGCTGAGCAAATACTTATAACCGCCGCCACCGAAGTTACAAAGGATATAATTGCAAAGACCGGAAACGAGCCGTATATACGTTCAGACCTATATGATTACGGCGTTTATATGAGACTTAGGTATTATACTCAAGTGCAAAGAAGAGCTGAAATCGCTTATAATATTAATAAGACCATTTTTCAGGAGTTTCAAAACAACAAATCAGTCGATATGGCTATACCTTACATATATTCATCAAAAGCCGGTGCTGAGAAAAAAGAAATGGAAACGGTCAAACATAAAGGGACACAACAAATACAGGACATTGATATAGAACATATCCAAGTACCTGAATTGAAAGTTGATTACGGCGATATTGAACCTGTTATGGATAGTATAGCTGTACAAGGCTTGTTACAGCCTATTGTTCTAACAAAAAATCCCATGAAAGGGAATTATGAGATTCTAGCGGGACATTTAAGATTTGAGGCGTGTAAAAGGTTGGGGTGGAAGACAATACCTTCGATAGTACAAGACAGTAAACCCGGTCAAACCGGTGATTGAAAGTTGTGAATATATAAGTAACGATATTTATTAGCATAAATTATACATAATTCTACCGTATAAGCAATTGGTAAAGGTATTTTCAATGACAGAACAAAATCGGTATACTCCGTATCACAGTAAGTGAATTATTACAGTTAAATTATATGTACGGTTTTAAAATATGATTTGACTGTTTTATAAACACATTTAGATTAAAAAAGGATACGATCAATTAAAAAATATGGATCTTATCCTTTTTTATATGCTTTTCTAACTTACTTGTACAAAAGCTTATCGTTTCACAATGGTATATAGCAATTTTACTCGCACCTTGCCACATTATCAGCTGCAGTTTTCCATGCAACCGATATAGATTCCAATTCGTTTAATTGACATGAATGAACAAGTAATATATGGCTTATCGGGCCGTTCTTTGAATACTTCAAGCATTTGTAAAAATAGTCGTATATATCGTCATATGAAAACGCTTGATTTAAATTACCATAATATATTTTGTCGCATACTGCACAATCCGTTAATACCGCTTTCATATCATGCATTTCAGGATTACCGAAGTTAATACCGTAAACATTATCAGTTTCCATGATTCTTCTATATAAATGATTGTTTTTTCCGCAATAATGTACATATCCACCGTTGAAACGGTTTAAAAGCTGTTGAAGATACGGAATGGCATATTCGTCTATTTGATCCGGATTTAATAGAGTAGTTGTATCTTCGCTAAATTTTATACCGCCTTTTTCCAATGGCATGATCAAATTATTATAATGAGCAATAAATTGAAAATTTCCTGATCTTGTATTACCGGTACTCTCTAAAAGGGATACTACCTGCTCACAACCTTTAATAATCGCTTGTGTTGACAAATTTAAAAGGTGATGGATAAATGCAGGATCGTCATATAAGTCATAAAAAAAATCGTCTCCGTAAACAATATGTGCCGTATCAATTGGACCTTGTAAATCTAAAGGATAGAGTTTGCAATCGGTTCCTTTGAGTGCATCCGCCATATAGACCATAGTCTCTAAACCTCTTTTAAACTCATCACTCGGTTGTATTTGATCCGGTTCGATTACCGATAATTGTTTTTTAGATAAGTGACGTAACACCCAAGGCATTTTATCTTTAAAGTATGTTGAGTTTACAGATAAAAGGCTCGGATAAATACCGCAACCTTTGTTGGCTCTGATAGACGGAACCGAGTCGCCGGCTGTGGTTATCGCACTTTTTAAGCCGTTATAAAGCATTTTTTCATTATCAAATTGAATTTCTTCATAATCAAACGCTTTTGGAAAGTCTTTGAAATCCTCAGGCTCTTGAGTATGCAATAAAATTGGAGGAGTATCGGTTCTATAATTAGACCACAGCTCAGATTGTCTTTTTATAGCTGTTTTGTGAATATCTCTTTTATCAGCCAAATGCTCGATCATCTTTTCAATATATTTGTTCATATTATTCTCCGGATTTTTTTATTAATTATACTCTTATTAACAAAATCTTGCAACCGAATCTGCACTTCTTGGTATTAAAATAATATGTCTCTTAATTGTAAAAAAAGCTAAAAAGTAAAAATTCAAAAAATGCAAAATAACTTTTTTTTAAACATAGTATGATTTTTCCGGTGATACACATTAAAAGAAGTTTTAACGTTATATAAATATGTTATAATTAAAAGGAAAGTTTTATCAACCTGCTGACTGAGCAACAAAAAATTGAGATATAATTTAAGGGTAAATAACATGAAGAAAATAACCGACATAACAGGTCCTATTCATGACGGAATGTGGAATTATGAACCGCCTTTTCCGAAATTTCAATTACTACCTCTTCCTGAAGTTCCTTGGGTTAAGGGAAAAGTGTATTGTGAAATTTTTCAAGGGCTGCATTCCCAAACAGGAACATATCTGGAAACCCCGGCACATTACTTTGGCAACGAAAATTCATATCTTATTACCGATTTGGATTTATGGAACCTATATGAAAAAGACTGCATGGTCATTCATTTGGAAAAGTACTTTGACAGCGGGAATAATACTGCAATTACAAAGGAAATGCTGCAATCGATTTTTGATTTTGTATCAATTGAACCCGGTATAGCTTTATTATTAAGTACAGGATGGGGAGCAAATTGGAGCAAAGAATATTTTCTAAAAAATTCTCCTTACATTAAAAAAGATGCTATGGATTTACTTATATCAAAAAAACCTTTCCTTTTGGGAAGTGATTTTCCCAGATGGGATAATATACACAGAACGGAAGGTTTTTTCAGAGATTTCTATAAAGCTGATATATTAATGCTGGCTCCATGTATAAATTTAGAAACAATAAATAACGGTAGGTGTAAATTAACTGTTTTACCCCTCAATATTCCGGGTACCTGTTGTACACCATGTAGAGCCATAATTATCGAGGAGAGTTATTATGAATGAAATTACAATAAAGTTTGATGACATTGTGTTCGATTTAAAAACTATGGGTTTAAAAAAAGGCGAAACGGTTTTAATGCATAGCGCCCTTACTTCCGCAGGAAGAATAGAAGGGGGTGCATCTACTGTAATTTACGCATTTTTGAATGTGTTAGGTGAGGAAGGAACTCTGGTTATGTCAACCCTTACCGGGTGGGATAAGCCTTTTAACCCGGACATAACACCATCCGCAGTCGGGTTGATATCGGAAGTTTTTAGAAAGACACCGGGTGTTAAAAGAAGCAAGCATCCGGTACACTCTGTTGCGGCTTATGGTAAAAATGCGGAATATATTGTTGCCGACCATGATAAATGTGAAACAGGATGTGGTGAAGGTACTCCATATGTAAAACTTTTAAATTTAGATGCCAAAGTTATTTTGTTTGGTGTAGATATGGATAGAAATACAGTCATGCATTCTTTGGAAGAAGCTATATGTGCTAAATATTTAAGGACACTGGATATTCCGGCTCCCACATACATTGATGATTACCAAAATAAGGTATTTACATTAAAAAAATTCCCTCCCGGACACCGAGATTTTCTGTCATTTACATCGCAGCTTAGAAAAAGAGGTAAACTAATACAAGGAACCGTCGGTAATGCGGTTGTAAAAATCATACCGATTAATAGTTTATTTGATATAGGTTTGGAATTGCTTAAAAAAAATCCGTTATACTTTATATGTAATAATGAAAATTGTAACTCCTGCAATTGGTCTAGAAAATTGTACGGAAGTGAAGAGATTGATATGGAAAAATATAAAGGTAACGGATGTGTAGATAGTAATTGTGAAATTTGTGTAATTTAAAGGAAGGGAGCTGTAGATATGTTTAAATATAGTGTATATAATGCGGAAATGAATTTAGACGAGCTTATAATTTTGGCCGATAGATTAAAAACCTGCTATATTGAAACCGGCAATATATTGTCTGTAGGCGATGACTTTATTACATGGAATTGTTTAGAAGATATACGCAGTAAAATTATTGAAAACCAAAAAAGTATCTTATTAATGGACACAAGCATGCCTTTTTATGATTTGGAGTATCATAAAGAGTTTTTGCAAAGAACAACTTTATTAGGGGTAAAGTATATAAGACCGGTTATAAATGATTTTAATCCTGCCGAAAACCCTGACTTAGTTTCGAAGCTGATTGATCTGTGTAAAATATCAAAAACATACGGTGCAAAGGTTCTGTTTGAAAATAAGGCGGATAATGCAAAATTAGATGTCTTTTTCGAAGAAATGTATAAAACATGTTCTGATGAAAAACCGCAATTTATATTTAATCCCCTAGAGCATGTTAAGAATAAGAGACATCCTTTTTTTCATATATTTTATACAAGTAGATTAAAAAATGATATTGTAATATTAAGGATTAACGACGGGTTGTTTCTAAATGGAGAACCTATGTTGCCCGGGGAAGGTAATGCCGAAATTAAAGAAATGGCTTCTATTTTGTTATGTAGAAGCTTTGACGGCTGGTTTTCCATAGGGCCGTATTTTGGTAATTCCGATTTGAAATTAATACTATCGTCTTTTAAAAATTTGCTGAAAGAAATGTAAAGGAGAAAAACAATGGGAAAGTATTTAGACAGATTAACTGTTAAAGAATTTGAAGAATTTACTAAACAATGTAAGACGGTTATATTACCTATAGGTATAGTGGAACAACACGGATATCATCTGCCTTTAAGAACGGATATCGATAACGTTGAAAAGCTTCTTGAAAAATGTGTGGATAGAATTGACGCAGCCGTAGCCCCCATAGTGCCGTATTGCTATTCCGGTGGTGAGTTAAAGGGTACTATAAATATTAGCCCTCAAGTATTTTCACTATATGTTATGGATATTTGTTCTGAATTGGTACGAAACGGATTTTTAAACATAGTGGTGCTTTTAGGACATGGTGGGACTGATAACAGAGTTGCATTGGAAAACAGTCTGAAAATGTTTCTAAAGAAGAACCCGGGAATGGAAGATGTGACATTGTCTTTAATAGAAATTTTCTACCTGTCGGATTTATGGATGAAAGAATTTACTACCGGACCGGAGTATGATTTTAACGCGGGATATGTTGAAACTTCTTTGATGCTGTATTGGAACCCACAATTAGTAAAAGAAGACATTATAATGGATGAACCATATGTAGCTCGTATGATGAGAACGGATCAGGATTGGTTTGAAGTACAACAAAAGGCAGTAGATCATAAGTTTATTATTCCAAAGCTGAAGCAAAGAGATGAAATCAAAGTAGGAGTTATGGGATTTCCTGAAAAAGCCACACGAGAGTTCGGAGAAAAAATCTGTAATGAAATGATTGAAAATCTTATTAAATATATAGATTTGATAAATCGAGAAAAATAATGGACATGTACAATTTAAAGATTACCGGTAATTATGAAAAGAGGTGTGCTTAATGTATATAAAACAAAACGGTTTTTACACATATGATGAAATGATTGATTCTATAAATGCGTTAAAAGAAGAATATCCTTCATTGATTGAGCTGTCATCCATAGGGAAATCAGCCGAAGGCAGAGATCTACCTCTATTGATTGTAACGAGTGCGAATAAACCGCATAATCAAAAACCAGCTTACTATATACAAGCCAATGTACATTCAAACGAAGCGGAAGGTACAACGGTATCTTTATACATGATAAACGAGCTTTGTTCCGGTATACAATATAAAAAACTATTGGAAGAGCTGGCTTTTTATATTGTACCGAGAGTAAATCCTGACGGGGCTGAGCTGGCACTAATGAAAAGGTATGTGCCTAGAAGCAGGAATAAAATCCATAAAGTAAAAAATCATATAATACCACAAGACATAAACGATGACGGTATGATATTAAACATGAGAATTCAATGTGATGACGGGAATATGAAGCCGTGCAAATACGATCCACGGCATTTAGTAGCTAGAAATCCGGAGGACAAAGACGGACCTTTTTATAAAGTTTATACCGAAGGGTTAATATACGATTGGTCCGGAGGTGAATTTTACAAAGAAAAAGTTACGGTTGTGGATTTCAACAGAAACTATCCTGTTAACTGGCAACCTTCTAATCCCGTTTCGGGAGATTATCCGTTCAGTGAACCGGAAACAAGGGCTGTGGGTAATTTTCTGCTGTCAAAACCTAATATATTCGCAGGTATGGATCTTCATAACGGCTCAAACGCTGTCTTCAGACCCGGGTGTTTACCACAAGACCGATATGATGAGGCTGATAAAAAACTTATGGATAAATTGGGTAAGATGTGCAGTGAGATAACCGATTTCCCATATTTGTTATGCGGGTACAGATATGATACCGATTTGGAAATTCCGGGTTATTCCGGAACGTCAAACGATTTTGCTTATTTTATGCTGGGTATTTCTTTTTTTATATTGGAACTGGGAAACGGATTTACACAGATGGGACATAAAACTATAGATATGGTAATGAGTAAAGATTTTTATAAAAACAACGATAAATATGTATGTGAATTACTAAAGTTCCATGACAGGCAAAATACCGAATTTTTCTTTCCGTGGACACAGTTTGAACATCCTCAACTTGGCAATGTTGAAATAGGTGGTATATCTACAGCCTATGCGTATGGGATAAGTTTTCCGAATATATTAAATATTGCACCTAAAGTTACCCGTTGTTTAATAGAGCATGCAAAGGCCGGACCCCGTTTTGTGTTTGAAAATTTAATAGCTGAGCGTTTAGAAGGAAACTTGGTAAAAGTATATGGAAACCTGGTAAATAAAGGTCAAATGCCTGCAAATGTTATGCTCGCCGGGAAAGGTCGACCTGTACGTTCACCGATTAATATCAAATGTGAACTGCAAAACGGTGCCAAGTATATCGGAGGTATGAAACCTCAAATATATAAGGAAGACTTAAAGCAAGATGAAGCTTTTTATATTGAGTGGTTCGTATTGGCTCCGGAGGGATCGGATATAATCGTTGAAGCATTACATCCTAGGGCTGTACCGGTTATTCAAAATTTAAAAGCTTAACCGAATGCTATTATATGTGTTTATTATCGGACACATCAGTTATTTTATAAGTTTTACTATTAAGATTTCAATGTAATAGCTACTTACTGTGAACCGGAGTGAACGTTTTTATAAAAATCAGAAAAATAAATAAAAAAAACGTTTAAAAAGGTAAACTTCTAATTGACAAGCACATATATATATGATAGAGTATTTAAGAATTAAGAAGAAGTTCCACTTCTCACCGTGCGAATATTGTTTTGTATCGGTTAATATAAACGATTTTGTGTTTTTCATGGAGTGGATTATTATATGATCCACTTCTTTTATTTTATGGAGGTGTTATTATTAGTAGTAAAGTAGACGGTAAAAACTTTGATTATTTTATAAATGATCAAATCAGGGCTAAAGAAGTAAGGGTTATCGGAAACGATGGCAAACCGTTGGGGATAATGTCAACAGATGAGGCTCAAAAAAAAGCCGAGGAATTTAGTATGGATTTGGTGTTAATAGCACCTAAAGCTACACCGCCGGTATGCAAGATTATTGATTATGGGAAGTTCATATTTGAACAAACTAAAAAAGTCAAAGAAGCCAAGAAAAAACAAAAGATAGTAAATATTAAAGAGATTTGGCTGAAACCGAAAATTGAAGAACACGATTTTAATTTTAAAGCGAAAAATGCGTCTAAATTTTTACAAGCCGGAGATAAAGTAAAGGTTACCGTACGTTTTAGAGGTAGAGAATTAAACTATATAGAATCCGGGAAAGACGTGCTTATAAAATTCGCTGAAACCTTGCAAGAATTCGGGGATCTTGAAAAGAACCCTAAAATGGAAGGCAAAAACATGGGTATCATTATCAATCCTAAACAATCTTGATAATGTAATACACAAAATAATTCATACGGCTAAAATGACATGTTTGTAACATGCCGTTATTGTTTGATTTTGTTTGGATTGATTAACTATATACGATTATTGGAGAGGAAGAGAGGAGATAAAACTATGCCTAAACAAAAAACTCATAGTGCGTCAAAAAAAAGATTTTCGAAAACAGGTACCGGTAAAATAAAAATGTCTCATGCTTACAGGAGTCACCGACTCATATCGAAGGATAGAAAAGCCAAGAAGCATCACAGATTGGCGACCTATGCAGGTAAAGCCAATGAAGCGACAGTAAAGAAATTGATACCGTACAAATAAGAAGAAGGAGGCGACTGAAACATGGCTAGAGTAAAAGGTGCTTTGAATGCACGTAAAAATCATAAAAAAGTTTTAAAATTGGCTAAAGGTTATTTCGGAGCAAAAAGTAAACAATTTAAGGCTGCGAAAGAAGCTGTTATGAAATCCGGTGTGTACGCTTACAGAGATAGAAAAGCCTTAAAGCGTAATATGAGAAAATTATGGATTGCCAGAATAAATGCGGCTACCAGAATAAACGGAATGTCCTATTCTACATTTATGGGCGCACTAAAAAAAGGTAAGATTTCAATAAATAGAAAAATGTTAGCCGAGATGGCTGTAAATGATAAGGATGCATTTGCCAAATTGGTTGATCAAGTAAAAAATGCATAGGCGTTTAGAAGAGATATCTTAGACGGTCAAAAGCTAAAATAGTGGGTTTTGACCTAATACTACAGGATTATCAAATGTGTATGATGTATTGAAATATATAAGAGGTGATCAAAGGGGTTAGATCTTTCTAGCTCCTTTGTTATTTTATATTTTAATGATAGAATACAAAATATAAAGGTGTATTTATGCTAACAGTAACAAGTAAAGATAACAAAGTATACAAGTTTATCAAAAGTCTGCAGGATAAAAAAGCAAGGAGCGAATTCTTTACGGTAGAGGGTGTTAAAAACATCTATGAAGCTCAAAAATCCGGTGCTTTATTCAAATATATTTGTTTTTCAGAAGATAAATTAGATATGATTAAAAAAGATTTGGATATGTCACTAATAGATAATAAGAATGTAATAATTTTACCCCAAGATTTGTTCGACAAATTATCCGACACTGTAAATCCTCAAGGTGTATTAGCTGTATTGAACAAAAATACCGTACAAGAAATTTCCGTTGTCGGAGCAAATGATGTTTTTGTGGTTTTAGAAAACCTACAGGATCCGGGTAATATGGGAACGATAATACGTACCTGTAATGCAGCAGGAATAAAGAATTTGGTGACGGTAGGTTACTGTACCGATATATTTTCTCCAAAAGTTGTTCGTTCATCGATGGGAGGAATATTTAATATAAAAATAAAAAGTTTTAATACGGCAAAAGATGCGGTTTTATTTTTTAAAGACCATAATATTGCCACATATGCACTTACATTAGATGGCGATATATGCTTATATGATATGAAAAAATGGAAAGGTGTAGCATTATTTGCGGGTAATGAATCCAACGGTTTAGAAACAAACACAGTAAATATATGTGATAATAAAATAAAAATCCCTATGCCGGGGGACAGTGAATCTTTAAATGTATCTGTTGCTTTATCTTTAGCAGTATTTGAAACTGTACGATACAGTTATATGGAGAAAAATTTTATATGATTCTACTACAAAAACTTTATTTTATTACAATGAAACCTTAAAATATATTTTCTAAA